>CAWUKF010000136.1:0-6962 GCA_963922745.1 uncultured Sphingomonadales bacterium | reverse complement strand
TCAATTGAGGATACCAATAGGTTGCTGGAGGAGAGCAATACCCTCTCCCGCCAAACCATCAACATCATGACGAGCCAGTTTGCTGTAATGCAGGAGCAATCGGATACGCTTGCCGACATCCGCCATTCGCTGGTTAAAAAAAACGAGGTCGAGGCGGAAGAAATCCTAGATCAGGGCGAACGGATTATCGCCAGCCTGGCCCATTCCGAACCCGGCAAGCAACCGCAGCTCATCAGGCAGGCCATCGAATTTTTCGACAAGGCTATCGCGCTCGACCCTTTCATCGAACAGGCGCATATGCTGAAGGCCTATTGGAAGTGGTTTCTTGAACCGGATTCCGACGGTTGGGTTGCGGGTTTCGAAGATACTTGGCGCATTGCGCTGACGGAAACGCAGAGCAAGGATGCCGGGCAAAGGCAGCTTGCTGAGGCGACTATGCCCGTCCTAGCCTATCTGACAGCCTGTCCGTCGTCAGATAATTTGAGACATATGCCGGTTTAAAATAGGCGAGTATTTGGTTCCATCTGGTTGGTTGATATTAGGCGGCTTGTCTGCGGTATTGCAAGCGCCGATGTTCGATGGTTTTTCGTTTGATCCTTTCTCGCTGTTTGATGATGGATTCCGCTCTGCCAAAGTAGGCATCGGCGGGTGTGACGTTTTTCAGGCTTTCGTGATAACGCTGGTGGTTATAGTGCTCGACGAACGCCTCGACCTGCGCTTCGAGATCGCCGGGCAGATAATAATTTTCGAGCAGGATGCGGTTTTTGAGGGTCTGGTGCCAACGCTCGATCTTGCCCTGGGTTTGCGGATGGAACGGTGCACCGCGAACGTGGCGCATCTTCTTGTCGGCCAGATAATCAGCGAGCTCTCCAGCAACATAGCTGGGCCCATTGTCCGATAGCAGACGCGGTTTATGCAACACATGCGCCGACGCACAGCCTGATGCCTCAAGAGCCAGCTCCAGCGTATCGGTGACATCTTCTGCGCGCATGGTCGTGCACAGCTTCCAGCTGATAATATAGCGGCTGTAGTCATCGAGGATCGTCGACAGATAATACCAGCCCCAGCCAATGATCTTGAGGTAGGTAAAATCAGTCTGCCACAGCTGGTTGGGCGCCGTGGTCTTGTCCTTGAACTCGCTGGCGGCTTTCATGACGATGAAGTTCGGGCTGGTGATCAGGTCATGGGCCTTGAGCAGGCGGTAAACACTGGCTTCCGACACGAAGTAGCGCTGTTCATCAGTAAATGTCACAGCCAGCTCTCGCGGGCTCAGCTCGCAGCGTTCCAGCGCCATATTCAGGATATTGTCCTGCACCTCCTCCGGGATCCGGTTCCATGCCCGGCGCGGGCCGGGACGCCGATCTTCCAGCGCCTCTTCGCCGAACCGCTGGTACAGATCATACCAGCGGTAGAAGGTAGGCCGGGCGATGCCCAGCCTGTCGAGCGTCTGCTTGGCAGGCAGATGTGACCGCTCGACGATGCGGATGATCTCCAGCTTTTCGGATGCGGGATACCTCATTCGTCGTCGCCCCCATCCCCGATCATGCTTTTTTTCAGCAGGCGCATCTCGAGCATCTGTTCAGCGACGACCTCCTTCAGATCGCGGGCTTCCTTCCGAAGATCACGGACCTCGTCGCTATTGGCAGCGCGCGCCGTATCGCCAGCGAGCCTGCGCTTGCCGGCTTCCATAAAATCCTTCGACCATTTGTAATACACGCCCTGCGCAATACCTTCGCGGCGGCATAGCTCGGCAATGCTATCCTCGCCGCGCAGACCTTCCAGCACGATCCGTATCTTTTCTTCCGCGCTATATTGTTTGCGCGTTGCTCTGCGGATGTCTTTCACCACCCGCTCCGCGGGGGCTTTTGAGTGTTTTGCTTTCATCTTCGTTCCTTACAGTCACTGCGATGAAACCAAAACACTCACTTATTTTATGCAGCCAGTCTGTCTATTGAATGCTGACGGCGGACATAACATTGGTTGTCCATCGTCTTTCAAAAAGGCGTTCATCCAAAACATCCCAGAATACATTCCAACAAGACCTGCCTTCGCCCAGTCCATGTCGGCATCGTAAGCCTCTAAGATATCGTTCGCATTCGGCTCTGCAGCCCGTGATGGAGTGGCAATATTTGCCGTGCATAAAATGGACGCCAAGAGAAACTTTGTAAAAATTGAACGCATACCATCCTCCCTCGTTGGCTATAGAGCTCTCATACATAATTATTTCCCCTCCACCAAGGATGCGCAATGTCAAGTGGATTGCCTCTAACATCGCAGCCCATCATTGGCTTGGTAGCCTCAACCGCTCCGGCTTCCACGCCGCACACTCTCTTGCGTGAGTGACACGTCGGGCGATAGGTTCGCAATCCATCATGTGGTGAGAATGAATCGCCTCGATCACTGATAGGCTTCACGTGATCGACATGACTGCCAACGACTATTCGACTGACCCAATTTTAACAACTTATGGTGGTCAAACCACCGTGGGCACGCCCGGAAAATAATCGCTCCATTTCTGTAACAAAATGCGGCGCATCTCAATAAAAGTGGTCCGCTTATATATCCACTTTATACATACGAGCCGACGCTAGACGCGTCCACCGCCTACGGCAGGAATTGGGCCGTTTGCTGACTGTCCGCTATTGGATGCTGGGCGGTGGAAAGCGGACCTTCGGCTTCCGCCCCATATGTGGTCATTCCCGACGGTAACTTCGTATCCTGAAACCTGGAGCAGCCAATCGGTCGGTCTTGCGAAAACTCATATGCTGGCGGATGATGCCTTCTCAACAAGCTAGCTCTGCCAAGCGAGCAGTCGACGCTGCCAACCGTATGGAAAAGCGACATGGCATATGGGAAGCGCCGAAAATGCCGGCAGAGGTGCATTGACATCCCTATATATGCAAACTATTGCACAATTGATTGTACATATAGGGATCAAATCTAAAATGACTTATCTTGATACCCATCCGCTTCACGGTGCATTTATTTCCAACAAGTTTACGCGCTTGACTGATGTTATAGCCAGCCAAGGGGAGGATATGCTCCGCGATGCGAATATAGATGTTCCATCACGAGCGGTTTCGATTGTGCTACTGGTTGGAGAGCATGGTGAGATATCGGCAGCGGACATCGCCAACTGGTTGGAACAACCTCATCAGCTGGTCACACAGCGCACAGACCTGCTGATCGAGTTAGGGCTGATCAAGCGCAGAAGCGATCCTCACGATGGCCGCAGAAAAATACTGGTTCTGACAGCCAAAGGAACGGATCAGTTCACTCGATTGACCGAGCTTATGGTCCAGGTCGCAGACGTTTTCGCTGCCTTGTTTGAGGAGATCGAATGCGATCTCGCCGCCATGGCGATGCGGGCCATCGAGGCACTCGAGCGATCGCCTATCCTTGAACGTATCAATTCCCGGCGATCCTCGCGCATTGTGAATAATCCAGACAATTTGGAAATATCATGAAAATCGCCTCTTCCAGAACAAAGCAGCTTCCCAAAGACACGGCAGACAAGGCCGCGCAAAAAGCGGCAATCGATATAGGTCTTGTCCTTGGGACAATGTTGATCCTGAAATATGCTTTGTTGAGCGTTGAAACGCTGTGGACCTATGCAGGTCCGATATCCTTGTTGTCAGCGCTCGCCGTTGCGAATTGGCGCCTGCGGAAAAGTGGTGAGAGCTGGGTTGACCTTGGCCTAAAACGACTTCCAAGCTGGCGAAAAACGCTAGTATGGACATTCGTGGCACTGGTCTTAACCACCGCCGCCGGCATCTTGTTAGAATCCGTCATTAGCAGCGCACTGGGGGATGTTGCAGCGCAGGCTGCGCCCAGCAAGAGCGGCAGATTTGCGGGCCTTCCCGGAAACACAGCCGCTTTCGTCTATTGGCTGGCCGTGGCCTGGATCATTGGCGGTTTTACCGAAGAAATGCTGTTTCGCGGTCTGCTGATTACACGGTTTGAGACGCTGTTTTCGCGCATACCATTCGGTTTGGTCGTCGCGATCATCATGCCGGCTGTCCTGTTCGGGCAGCAGCATTATTATTATCAGGGGATTGGCGGTGCTTTCGCGACTGGCGGCGTCGCATTGGTTTCTGGCATTCTTTATGTGTTTTTCAAACGAAATTTATGGCCACTCACCCTGTCGCACGGCTTGGCCAACACTGTCGGCCTGACACTGATTTATACCGGCCTTCAGCCGGCCACCTGACACCCGCTTTCCTGTCCCTATCTGAACATCGAGATCTTCCATGAAAAACATTTGTTTATCGCCCGAGCGCCCCCCTTGTTTGCCATCGGAAAAGAGCCAATTGCGCCGACCGGCTACCCTTCTCATCTCAGCGATCCTGCTCGCTGCCGGCATAACGGGTCAGGCTGCCGCAGAATCGGCTGCGGATCTCGCGGACGATGCCCGGGTTGGCCGCTTTTCCGGCGTTGTCGCCACTGCTGAACGCGGCATCGTGCATGTTGTCGACGCGCGCGGCGCTGCGGCAGCCGGAAGCGATATCGTCAATGGTGCCCAGGTTGCCTACCCACTGGCATCAGTGACAAAGGTCCTGACCGCTACGACGGTCATGCGGCTGGTCGAGGACGGCCGTATCGATCTGACGGATACCGTAGCGAACTATCTCCCGGAATATGCGGACCGGCCCTTCGCCGGGGTGACGATTGCTCAACTTCTTAGCCATACAGGCGGCGTGCCCAGTCTTCTTAAGAACGATCAGGGGCTTGGCGACGAGCCGCTCGATTTCAATGTTCTCGCATTGCCGACCAGCACAAGCGCCCTGATCGACCAGTTTTCAGCCGCGCCGCTGCTGTTCGAACCCGGCGCGCGCTACAGCTATTCGAATTCCGGCTATATTCTGCTGGGTCGCATCATCGAGGTTGCAACCGGCATGCCCTATTATTCTGCACTGGACGCGCTCGTGCTGGCACCGGCCGGGGTGTCCAAGGAATTTTGCCTTTGCCGAGACCTATCTGGTTACCCCAATGCGACAGCGTTCGAACGGCGTGGTGACAGCTTCTTGCCTGCCCCTGTCATTGATCCATCGCAGACGTTCAGCGCCGCAGGTGTCCGGGCGACCCCAGAGGGGCTGCTGAAATGGAGCGAAGCCCTGATGGCGGGCCGCATCCTCGCGCCGGAGTCTCTTGAGCGAATGTGGACGCCGGTGGCCCCGACCCGCAATCCCGGCGAATCTTTCGCGCTTGGCTGGCTTGTCCGGGACGTCGACGGTGTGCGCCAGGTCGCCCATGACGGCACAATGCCGGGCACCGTCAGCTATCTGGTCCTGACTCCGGCAGAACATCGTGCGGTGTTCGGAGATCTTAATCGCACTCTTGACCTTGATCATATCACGGACAGCGAAGCCTATTTGCGACAGGTGGTTTCATCCATTGTCGCGGGCAACGCGCCAGCGACCGTCCCGGCCCTTGCTCCGTCGCTGACGGACCAGACGCTGGAGGGGGCCTACCAGCTACCGGAAGACCGCATCTTTACGCTCCAAACCGATGCTATGGGGCAGATCTGGCTTGAAACCGACGGAAGCTGGTCGGTCTTGCAATTGCCAAAACTCGTTCACGCAGATGGGCCACTCGCGGAAGATGCCGCCGAAGCCATTACTGATTGGGCGAAGAACGGTCACACCGGGCTTGCGGAGCACTTCAGCCAGAAAATGGCTGCCAATGTGCCTGCCGGAGCAATGGATGCTACTTGGAGCCAATTCATCGAGCAGTTCGGGGCGTATCGTCGCCACCACGTCTATTCCGTCACCGACGACTTTGCGGAGGTTCGCATCGATTTTGATCGAGGGTCAATGGACATCGGGATCGTTTACGACGACGGGGGTCAAATCAACGGGCTACAACCCGTGGGACAAGAAGTCGAAATGCCGGCTACTCGCCTGCGCGCATGGGTTACCGCCGAGGGGAACCTCTGGATCGATGGCTTTCTCCATGGCGGGCCCGACGTGTCGGCCTCTATCGATAGCGATGGGGGGCTGACCTTTCAATCGGGACAGCGCGCCATACCTCAACCTGCCCAATAGGTCAGCGATGGCTTCCGATCGCAAGATTCTTATAAAATGGATGAATGGTTGTTTGGTTGTTTGGCTGTTTGGAAGGGCTTGCGTGTATCGCAAGAATTCAAATATTGACTTTATGTCAAAAACCCACAGTAATTAGGTCGAGTATGAAGCTCCTTTTTGATCCTGCGAAGCATTGGCCGCGATGGTCACTCTGGTTGCTTTGGCTGCTTCCGCTACTGCCGTTGCTGTTCGAGACTGATCTGACAGCACTAATTTGGCTCGGCTCGACTGCGGTAATCCTTCTTGTGTGTCGATCTGCTCGGCATTCCGTATTTCAGATGATCTATAAAAATTGGACCAAATCCTTGGTTATCGGTTTGGTTCTGGGCACGTTCGTTGGACTAGTAGCCAATCCGGCGATCGACATGCTCGCCGAGTACGTAACCGGGACGAAAATAGATCTTTCCCAGTTTTCCGACGTTCAAGGCGACGCTGGGGCATATATCGAACTCCTCATTGTTGCGATGATATTCGGTGGCGTTATCGAGGAAATTGCTTTCCGAGGTTTCTTTATAGGCTGGGGAATTGAGCTTTTCGGCAAAAATGCAGCGATACCACTAGTGGCCATATCTTCGATCGCATTTGCCATTGGCCACCTTTATCAGAATGCTGCGGGCGGCTTGTCGACAGGACTCTTCGCCATTTTGCTGGGCGCGCTTTATCTGCTTTTGAATCGCAAGCTTTTGCCCGTCATGCTTGTTCATGCAGTTAGCAATTTCTGGGGAGTGACCGAAATTTATCTCAGCGGAACTTGAATAATTGGCGCATTTCGCAACGGCAGCTTTCTCCAAGAGTAGTCTGACGGCTTTTTGAGCCGATAACGGGCTGCCCGCTATTGGATCCTGGGCGGTGGAAAGCGGACCTTCAGCAAACGCCCCA
>CAWUKF010000135.1:0-6970 GCA_963922745.1 uncultured Sphingomonadales bacterium | reverse complement strand
TGGTGGAGCCTAGCGGGATCGAACCGCTGACCTCTTCGCTGCCAGCGAAGCGCTCTCCCAGCTGAGCTAAGGCCCCATGTGAAGAGCGCCTTTAATCCAGACGCCCTCCAATATGCAAATCAAAAATCAGGTATCGGCAGGTTCGTCATCGCCCTTGCCCTTGCTGACGCCCAGATCGTCGTCACCGCCGAGGTCAACTTCATTGTCCGGCGATGGATCGTCGTCATCGATATTGATGTCCAGATCGTCATCGTCGACCGAATCGGCTTCCTTCTTGGCGTCCTTCTTGGGCGCGGCTTCAAATGGCATCGGCTGCTTGGATTTCAGCACGGCCTCCGGCACAAAGCTTTCACCGCACTCGACGCAGGTCGCCGGATCTTCCTTGCCGAGATCGTAAAAGCGCGTTCCACATTTCGGGCATGTGCGTTTTGTGCCCCATTCCGGTTTAACCATGGCTGGTGTCCAAATCCTGTCTAAATCAATTCGTTGATAGGTAAGTCTGCTCTTCGGCGATTCAAGTCTTGCCTAAATCAGCCGAGAAATCCGGCGCGCCTTGCCATAGCTTTGCTGCGCTGTCAAAAGCCGTTTCATATTCCTGCACGAATCATTCGTGCGTTCTGCTAACAAAGCTCTGACATGACAAGCAACACTCCTCAGCCAGCCACGTTCAAACCGTCTGGCCCGCTTACCGGCAATATTTCCGTTCCCGGAGACAAGTCGATTTCGCACCGGGCACTGATCTTCTCGGCGCTCGCGGTCGGCAAAAGCCGGATCACCGGCCTGCTCGAAGGAGAGGATGTCCTTGCAACCGCCGAGGCGCTGCGAATGATGGGAGCAAAAATCGTAAAAAAGGATGACGTCTGGACTGTCCATGGCGTCGGAGTTGGCGGGCTGATGCAGCCGGACAATGCCATCGAGATGGGCAATAGCGGCACATCAACACGCTTGCTGATGGGTCTGATCGCCTCGCACCCGATCAGCGCAACCTTCACGGGTGATGCCAGCCTGACCAAACGGCCGATGGGCCGGGTTATCGAGCCGCTCTCGCAAATGGGTGCGGACATCCAGGCGCGCGAGACCGCCGATCACAAGGCCTGTCTGCCGCTGACCGTCAGGGGCATTTGTCCGGCGATGCCGATTGAATATCGCCTGCCGGTGGCCTCGGCCCAGGTCAAATCGGCGATTCTGCTGGCCGGCCTCAACACGCCCGGCATAACCCGCGTTATCGAACCGGTCCTGACTCGTGACCATAGCGAAACCATGCTGCGGGGATTTGGCGCGCAGATCCGCGTCGAGACCGATGCCGAGGGCTGCCGGGTGATCTCGCTGACCGGCGAAGCGGAACTGCAGCCGCAAAGGATCAAGGTTCCGGGCGATCCCTCGTCCGCTGCCTTTCTGGTGGTCGCGGCCCTGATCGTCCCCGGCTCGGACATTGTTATCGAAAATGTCGGCATCAACCCGACCCGCGCAGCCCTGTTCGACGTGCTGCAGGACATGGGCGGCGACATTCGGCTTGAAAAGAAACGCACGGTGGGCGGAGAAGCGGTCGCCGATCTGCACGTCCGGCACAGTCAACTCACCGGCATTGACGTGCCCGCCGCCATCGCGCCGAGTATGATCGACGAATTTCCGGTCCTGTTTGTCGCGGCGGCCATGGCCAGCGGCACGACCACCACCTGCGGTCTCCACGAATTGCGGGTCAAGGAATCCGACCGGCTTTCGCAAATGGCAAAGGGCCTGGCGCTTCTCGGCGTAAAACTGACCGAGAAGGACGACGGCCTGGCGATTGAGGGCAGCAACGGCAAAGCGCTGTCTGGCGGACGCGGCGAGCCGGTGATCGAGACGGCGCTGGATCACCGCATCGCGATGAGCTTTGCTGTCGCTGGCCTGGTAACCAAAGGTGGTCTTTCGATTGATGATATCAGGCCGATTGAAACCAGCTTTCCCGGCTTCGCCGACCTCATGACCAGATTGGCCGCCGAATGATCGACGGATTTACCGCCAATGTCATCGGCATATTGGGCAGCGCGCTGATCGTCTTTGCTTATGCCTATAATGTCTATGCCGGGTCGGTGAATCCCTTTGTCTACAACGGCACCAACCTGCTCGGCGCGTTGCTGCTTACCATCTCGCTGCTGGTGCATTTTAACCTAGCGTCGCTGCTACTCGAATTTGTCTGGATCATGATCGCCGTCGGCGGTCTCTTCAAGGCCTGGCGCAACCGGAAGGAACAGCCATCATGATCATCGCCGTCGACGGACCGAGCGCCTCGGGCAAGGGCACGATTTCCAAGGAACTGGCGCTGCATTTTCGCCTCCCCTTCCTCGACACCGGTCTGCTCTATCGCGCCGTCGGCTGGACGCTCAGCCAACAGGGAGGAGATGCGGACAATGCCGCTGATGCGCTCGCGGCCTGCGATTTTGATGGCAACCTGCTCGACGACCCGAATCTGCGCGACGAAGCGGTTGGCAGCCTCGCCAGCCGGGTTTCGGTTCATCCGGAAGTTCGGCGAGCGCTGGACAAGCGACAGAAGGATTTTGCCTACCAGCCGGCGGGCGCGGTCCTCGATGGTCGCGACATCGGAACCGTCATTGCCCCCGATGCCGACGTCAAATTATACGTGACGGCCTCAGCCGAAGCGCGCGCCATTCGACGGTTCGAAGAAATGCAGCGGCGCGGCGAGCAGGTCGATTTCGAAGACATTTTTGCCGATATCCTGCTTCGCGACAAACGCGACCAGAACCGCGCCGCAGCGCCGCTCAAGCCCGCCGCAGATGCAGTCTTGCTTGATACCACCGATTTGACTATAGACGCCGCCATTCAGCAGGCGATTGCCCTGGTGGATGCGAAGACAAGCGGCCGGCGCGACAAAGATCCGGCATAGCAGACAAATGATGCGCTAGACGGGCTGGTCAGTAACCGGTTCGGCTTTGGCGCAGCTTTTGCTGTTTGTGTTTGGCCTTGCATCTATCAGATATTGGCGGTTTTCTGAGGGGTGCGGCGGTCGCATGAGGTGACCGCGGCAATTTTGGTCCAAGACCGGCGGAACCAACCGCCTGGCCAGAAAAATTGACTATCAAGGATTGAACCATATGGCCTCAACGGCATTTCCAACCCGCGACGATTTCGCGGCAATGTTAAACGAATCACTCGGTGGCGAAGACCAGGGCTTTGAAGGCCGCGTCGTCAAAGGCACCGTAACCGGCATCGAAAATGACATGGCTGTCATCGATGTGGGACTGAAATCAGAAGGCCGTGTGGCGCTGCGCGAATTCGCCGCTCCCGGTCAGAAAGCCAATATTTCCGTCGGTGACGAAGTCGAAGTCTATGTCGACCGCATCGAAAATGTGAATGGCGAAGCCATGCTGTCCCGCGATCGCGCCCGCCGCGAAGCCAGCTGGGACAAGCTTGAAAAAGAATATGACGAAGGCAATCGCGTCGAAGGCGTTATCTTCGGTCGCGTCAAGGGCGGCTTTACCGTCGATCTTGACGGCGCCGTCGCCTTCCTGCCCGGCAGCCAGGTCGATGTCCGCCCCGTGCGCGACGTCACCCCGCTGATGGACATCGCCCAGCCCTTCCAGATCCTCAAGATGGATCGCAAGCGCGGCAATATCGTTGTCTCGCGTCGCGCCATCCTCGAAGAAACCCGCGCCGAACAGCGTTCGGGCCTTATCGAGAGCCTGGCCGAAGGTCAGGTTACCGAAGGCGTGGTCAAGAATATCACCGACTATGGTGCGTTCGTGGACCTCGGTGGTATCGACGGTCTGCTGCATGTTACCGATCTTTCCTACAAGCGGGTCAACCACCCGAACGAAATGATCAACATCGGCGACACGCTGAAGGTCCAGATCATCAAGATCAACAAGGACACGCAGCGCATCTCGCTCGGCATGAAGCAGCTGGAGAGCGATCCGTGGGACAGCGCGACCGAAAAATATGCGGTTGGCACCAAGCTCACCGGTTCGGTCACCAACATCACCGAATATGGCGCATTTGTCGAACTGGAACCGGGCATCGAAGGCCTTGTCCATGTTTCGGAAATGAGCTGGACCAAGAAGAACGTCCACCCGGGCAAGATCGTTTCCACCTCGCAGGAAGTGGAAGTCCTTGTTCTGGAAGTCGACACCGAAAAGCGTCGGATTTCGCTCGGCCTCAAGCAGGCTCAGTCCAATCCCTGGACCGACTTTGCCGATACCCATCCGGTCGGCAGCACGGTTGAAGGCGAAGTCAAGAACGCGACCGAATTCGGTCTCTTCATTGGCCTCGAAGGCGACGTTGACGGCATGGTCCACATGTCCGACATCGCATGGGGCATTTCCGGCGAAGACGCGCTCAACCTCCACCACAAGGGCGAGCAGGTCAAGGCGATCGTTCTCGACATCGACGTCGAAAAGGAACGTATCTCGCTGGGCATGAAGCAGCTCGAGAAGGGCGCGCCCGCCATGGGCGGTGCCGATACCGGCGGCCTCAAGAAGGGTTCGGTTGCGACCGTTACCGTTCTGGAAGTCCGCGATGGCGGCCTCGAAGTCCAGATGGGCGACGATGGCGCAACCGGCTTCATCAAGCGCAGCGATCTGGGCCGCGACCGCGACGAACAGCGTCCGGACCGTTTCCAGGTTGGGCAGAAGCTCGACGCGATGATCACCGGCTTCGACCGTTCGAAGAAACCGAACTTCTCGATCAAGGCACATCAGCTGGCCGAAGAGAAGCAGGCTGTGGAACAGTTCGGTTCGACCGATTCCGGTGCGAGCCTCGGCGATATCCTCGGTGCTGCACTGAAAAAGAAGGAAGAATAGTCCTTCGTCCGAAAGGACCGGACTACAGAAAAGCCCGCCCCCTGCAACGGGGCGGGCTTTTTCGTTGTCGTGTGCCATTTCACATCAGTTTTCCACTGGCCTGCCAAGGCCATTGAAAATAGACGTGTTTTCTGGCATCTAGTGACTCTAAAAATAAAAAGACATCAAGATCCCTCGAGTCTCTGTCAAGGAACACTGCCGGATCGACATGAAATCGGAAAGGCGCACCGATGATACGTTCTGAATTACTGGAAAAACTCGCAGACGAAAATCCGGAATTGAAACCGGATGAGATTGAAAAGATCGTCGACCTCTTCTTTAGCCAGATCAGCCAGAAGCTGGCCGAAGGCGGCCGGGTGGAATTGCGCGGGTTTGGCGCTTTCTCGACTCGCCAGCGCAAGCCCCGCATCGGCCGCAATCCGCGTACCGGTGCATCAGTAGAGGTTCCGGCCAAGCGCGTGCCTTATTTCAAGCCCGGCAAGGAAATCCGCGAGCGGCTGAACGAGGACTAGTTTCCGAAATATTCCGATATAATGCGTCTCCGCCCTTGACCGCGCGCTCGCAATAATGCTTGTCGACAGGTTCCGGCCCACGGTCGGAGCTACCGGTGCGGACGTGGCGAAATGGTAGACGCAGCAGACTTAAAATCTGCTATCCGAAATGGGTGTGCGGGTTCGAGTCCCGCCGTCCGCACCAGTTTACCGCAACCCTTCCATGCTATCTTTGCTTTGGCTGCAAATCGGTCTAGAATCGGCTAAAGACTGGCGCGGGCCATTTCGTCCGCCGATCAACAAGGCAGATTCATGCTCGACCCCGCCATTATCGCAGCGATATTCTGGGCGGTCACACTGGGAGGGCTGGGTGCTGGTCGCGGTCGTGTTGCTGTGGCTTTCGGTCGGTGCCATGCTTGCGATCACCTGGAGCTTCGCGCCGCTGGCCGGCGTGATGATCCTGCCCGATGTTCTCCGACCGTCGTTCGCGGCGATCCTCGATGCCAAAATCGTGCCGCTCCATCGTCCCTTTGGCTGATCGGGCCGACATAGTGCTGATGGCCGGCTGATCGAGGAACGGACAGGCGATATGCGCTATTTCACCCTTATCTGCACGATGCTGCTGCTTGTTTCCTGCGATCGCGGTCCTGCGGTCGACATCGCGCCCGGTCCGGACCAGATCATCCGGCTGGCCGATTCAGAAATCAAGGGACTCGATCCGCAGAAGGTGTCGGACCTGTCGTCGCTCCGCGTGGCCGCCGACCAGTTTGAGGGCCTGACCCGTCTCGATGCCGGCGGCAAGGCGGAACCGGCGCTCGCTGCAAAATGGGATGTGGCAAAGGACGGGCTGACCTGGCGCTTCACATTGCGGAAGCCGCTGCAGTTTTCCGACGGCACCGCTTTTGACGCCACACTTTTTCCGGCGCTGCTGAAGCGCCTTCGTTCCCCCGGAACCGCGGCACCGGCGCAGGCGCTGTTCGCCAATATCACCGCCATGCAAGCCGACGGCCAGCACCGGGTGGTCATCCGTCTCGCTTCACCCGACCCTGCCCTGCCCGACTTGCTCGCCCATCCGGCGATGGCGGCAATCCCCCTGCACCGCATCCGGCAGGCCGGAGACCGGTGGGTCGCCGACCGGCCCATGACCGTCAGCGGCCCTTATCGGCTGGCGGAATGGAAATTGAACGATTACGCACGGCTGGAGCGCAATCCGCAGTGGTGGGACGGCAAAGCGCCAACAGCGACGATCATCTGGAAACCGATGGAAGACAGCCTCTCGGCGCTGCGCCTGTTCCTGTCCGGCGGTGCGGATACCGCCGCCGACTATCCACCGAGCCGGCATCAGTGGCTCAAGGATCATCATCCGGCCGTTACCCATAGCGTCCCCTATCTCGGCAGCTATTATTTTGCCTTCAACACGCGCAAGCCGCCGTTCGACGACCGCAGGGTCCGTATCGCCCTGTCGATGGCGGTAGAGCGCGACTGGATCGCCGACAAGGTGATCGGGGTGGACAATGTTCCGGCCTGGGGACTGCTGCCCCCGGGCCTCGCCGGATCCACGCCGTTGCGACCACACTGGGCTGGCTGGTCGCGGGAAAAACGCCTGCGCGCCGCCCGCCACCTGTTGGCAGAAGCCGGCTATGGACCGGACCATCCGCTGCGCTTCGAGATTCGCTTCAACAG
>CAWUKF010000134.1:0-6992 GCA_963922745.1 uncultured Sphingomonadales bacterium | reverse complement strand
ACCATTCCGGTACAACCGGCCAGGACGATCCCGCCCAGTATCGCGACGCCGGGCTTTTTCACTGCGCCGTCCAGCCTCCGTCGATGGAGATGTTTGCACCGGTAATCGCCCGCGCCTCATCCTTGCACAGAAAGACCGCCAGCGCCGCGATCTGCTCGATCTGGACAAATTCCTTGGTCGGCTGCGGTGCCAGCAGCACATCGTTGATTACCTGCTCACGGGTCAGTCCGCGCACTTCCATCGTATTGGGGATCTGCCCCTCGACCAGCGGCGTCCAAGTATAGCCGGGCGAGATCGTGTTCACCGTGATCCCCTGCTGCGCCACTTCCAGCGCAACTGTCTTGCCAAAGCCGTCGATCGCATGTTTCGCCGCATTATAGGCGGACTTGTAGGGGCTGGCGACTTTGCTGTGCATCGATCCGGTGTTGATGATCCGGCCCCAGCCCTTGTCCTTCATTCCCGGCAGCACCGCCTTGGTGGTGTGGAAGGCGCTGTTCATGATGATATCCATCACCGCGTTCCACTTGTCCTCGGGGAACTCGTCGACCGGCGCGACAAACTGGATTCCCGCATTGTTGATCAAGATATCGACCGGGCCCAGCTGCTCGGCGCAATCGGCGCACATCTGCCGGATTTCTTCCGGTTTGGTCATATCAGCCTTGCTGTAGGCCGCCCCGGCACCGCTCAGCGACTCCAGTTCCTGGCGCAGCGTTTCAATCTCTCCCTCGTCGCCAAATCCGTTGATCATCACCGCCGCGCCTTCCGCCGCCAGCGCCTTTGCATAGCCACCGCCGATGCCTGATGTGCTACCCGTGATCAGCGCCGTCTTGCCTTTTAGAAACATGCATATTCTCCTTTGCCGAGACCTTAAAACTGTCGGACCGGACTGCAACGATTTTGTAAAAGAAAACAGTCCTGCTTGCGCTTTTTCCGGAATCAGGCGAATTGAAAGCCGACAAGGAGACAAATATGCGCCTCGACGATCTGGACCCCAGCAAGAATGTTCGCGATCAGGGCCGCGGGGGCGGTCGCAGTTTTGGCGGCGGGGGCGGCGGTGGCCTCGGCATGCTGCTCAGCTTTCTGCCGATGCTGCTGGGTCGCAAGCTCGGCTGCGGCACAATCCTGCTGATCGGCGGTGCGGCGCTGGCCTTCTTCTATTTCAGCGGCGGCGGTCTGCAGCTGGCCGACGGGACCGGCGCGGGCGGCTTCCAGTCGCAAAATGCCGGCACCAACGTTGCCTGCGACACCAAGGAGGAACTGTTCGCCTGCCAGGTTCTGGCATCGACCGAGCAGACCTGGGGAAAATTGTTCCGGCAGCAGGGTGAAACCTACCGCCCGACCACCCTCACCTTCTACGAGCAGTCCGGCCAGTCGGGCTGCGGGGCGGCGCAGGCCGCTATGGGCCCCTTCTATTGTCCGGCTGACCAGGGGGTCTATCTCGACACCTCCTTTTTCAACGAAATGTCGACTCGCCTTGGCGCCAAGGGCGATTTCGCCCAGGCCTATGTGATCGCGCACGAGGTCGGCCACCATATCCAGAATCTGGCCGGCACCGCCGACCAGGTGCGCGACGCACAGCGCAGCGCGAGCAAGGCAGAGGGCAATGCGCTGCAGGTCCGGATGGAGCTGCAGGCAGACTGCTACGCAGGAGTCTGGGCGGCGCAAAATGCCGACCGGATGGAGCCGGGCGATGTCGAGGAAGGCCTGAACGCTGCCCATGCGATCGGCGACGACACGCTGATGCGCGGTGCCGGCCAACGCCCCGTGGAAAGCATGTTCACCCACGGATCGTCCGAGCAGCGTATGGCCTGGCTCCGCAAGGGACTACAGACGGGTGATCCGGCTTCCTGCAACACCTTCGCTCGCGGCGCTGTCTAAAAAAAACGGGCCCCGGTTCAGCACCGGAGCCCGTCTATTGGCCACGTTTGTTGGCTATGCCCTGGTCCGGCCCATACTGCTTGACCAGTCAAGCCGCCTGGTGACGAACATCACTCCGGCCAGCGCCGCAAAGACCAGCAGCGATCCGATCAGCAGCGAATAGGCTTCGAGGCTGAGCAGGATATAGATCGCGCCATAGAGGCCGGCCAGCAAACCACCAATGAGCGAGGCCCGTCGCCAGCTGGACAGCACCGATGCCGAATAGGCGGTGATCAGCCCAATGGTCGCCGCTGATGCAGCCACAAAGGCCAGCGCAAATCCGATAATCTCGGCAAAGGCGAGCAACAATACGAAGAACAGCACCAGCGCGGCTCCGATCAGGATATATTGCACCGAAGATATCCGCACGCCGCCGATCAGATCAAACAGCAGAAACGCGACAAAGGTAAAGCCGATGATCAGAAAGCCGTATTTCGCCGCCCGATCGACCTGACCATAGACGTCCACCGGCTGGATCAGTCCAATCGTCGCACTGGCGGCAACGCCGCTGGCAGTCGGATTATAAAAGCCGGGTTCCACTGCTGATCGCGTCACGACTTGCTGTCCTGGCTCCGTCGAAATCAGCGAAGTCCCCAAAGCCAGATTGGTTATCATATATTTTGCTTCAAACCCGTCAGCCGTGACCTTGGTCTGCTCCGTTTCCGGCAGAAAGCCGCCGGTGAAACTGGGATGCGGCCATTCCGACCGAACCGTCCACTCGGTCTGGCCAGCATCCGGCGCAATGGTCAGGCTCTGATTGCCTTTGAACCGGATCGCAAAATCCGCATCCAGCGCGCCGTCGATCAGTTTCGTCGCATCGACCCATGCAAAGAAACCGCTATTGCCGGTCTCCCCCAGACCCTTGCCGGGTTTCAGTGTAAGCGCCTGGCCGTCCAGCGAAACCTTGTTATCTCCGGCCAGACCGCGCGCGTCTGACAATCCGAAGCGCAATTCCGCTGCTGCGAAATCAATATCCGCCATCGCGATGCCATTGCGTTCGAAGTCATCCGGCAGTTTGAACCGGGCGGCTCCGGAGATATTGCTGTCATAGACCACCACTTCATAAATGGCTCGTTTCTTGGTCTGGGTCTTCAACCGGCTGTCGAGCTTCACGGTCTGCGGTGCGAGGAAAAGCTCGCGCCTGACCGTGTTGGTCCTGGTCACGGTTTTCCCATCCTGCTCGACCGTCTCCTGGACGCGGGCGGTGTAAGGCAAAACCAGTTTGGGGCCGGCAAAAACCTGTTCTCCACCCCATCCCGACACAATGCTTTGCTGGGCGGTTTCACTCTGGTTCTGCCGATCATAGACCAGCAGCCAGGTCACAAATAGCGGGATCGTCAGCAAAAATCCCATCAGCAAAACCATCAGGAATTTTGCGCCCGGCGATCGCTCCGGCTTGGATGGTTCCGGTTCTTCTTCCCGTATTTCCGTCATATCATTTCCCTCTTTTCTTGAGCAACAAAGGTTGCTTGCGGGACGCGCGTGATCGTCTAGAGTCGCTGCGGTTCACCGACCTGAACCACGACGAACAGAGGCACACGTGCGCCAAATCGAAAGGCCTTTATGAATATTTCGGATTGCCACAATGTGAATGACTTCCGGGCGCTCGCCAAAAAACGGCTGCCCTTTCCGATATTTGACTATATCGACGGGGCGGCAGACGACGAAGTGACCCGGCGCCGCAACACCGCCGCCTATGACCGCTGCGATCTTGTGCCCAATGTGCTTGCCGGGGTGGAAACCATAGACATGAGCACTACAGTGATGGGCCAGAAACTGGCAATGCCATTATTCCTGTCACCGACCGCGCTGCAACGACTGTTCCACTGGCAGGGTGAACGCGCCGTTGCCCGGGCCGCCGAAAAATTCGGCACCTTCTTCGGCATTTCCTCCCTCGCCACGGTCAGCATCGAGGAAATCGGATCGAGCATCAGCACGCCGAAAATGTTCCAGCTCTACGTCCACAAGGACAAGGACCTCAACCGGTCGATGATCGAGCGCTGCAAGGCGGCTAAATTCGATGCGCTGACGCTCACCGTCGACACGATCGTCGGCGGCAACCGCGAACGCTGCCTGCGCTCCGGTTTCACCAGCCCGCCGCGGATTACCCCGACGAGTTTCTGGAGCTATGCGGCCAAACCCGCCTGGGGTCTGAACTACATGTTCCGTGATAAATTCGAACTCTCCAATCTCAAGGACCATGTCTCGGAAGGGACCAGTGTTCCCAATTCCGTCGCGGATTATTTCACCAATATGCTCGACCAGTCGCTCGACTGGGCGATGGCAGAACAGATTGCCAGGGATTGGGACGGTGAATTCTGCCTGAAGGGGATCATGTCGGTCGCCGATGCCAGGCGCGCGGTCGATATCGGCGCCACAGCCATCATGGTCTCCAACCATGGCGGACGACAGCTGGACGGCAGCCGCGCGCCATTTGACCAGCTGGCGGAGATCTGCGATGCGGTCGGCGACCGGCTGGACGTGATCTGCGATGGCGGCATCACCCGCGGCAGTCATGTGCTGAAAGCACTCAGCGTGGGCGCGAAGGCCTGCTCCGGGGGACGGCTCTATCTCTATGCACTGGCCGCCGCCGGGCAGTCGGGGGTTGAGCGAATCCTTTCCTTGCTGCAAGCTGAAATTGAGCGCGACATGAAACTAATGGGCGTCACAGCGGTTGATCAGTTGAACCGCGACAATCTTCGTTTTCGATAGCCCGCGCGTTCAGGGGATTAAAAGATGAAAAAGATACACTTAACCGGTGTGGTGCTGTTGTGTGCCCTGCTGCCCTCGGCGGCGCTGGCGCAGCCCGGAGCACAGGAAGACTCGACTCTGGAGTCGGCGGGGAACAAGGTCACCGAGCCTTTTGACGGCAAGGAAGTCCCCCAGAAGCTGAAGGATATCCAGGACGCCCCCTATTCGCTCAGGGGATTGTCCCGATGCGCTGCTATCATTGCGGAAGTCCGGGAACTCAACGCGGTGCTGGGACCCGATGTCAACGAACAGGTAGACAAGAGCCTCGCCAAGAAGCGCGAACAGACGGCCGCGCGCGTCGCGGGCAGCGCGATCGGCTCTATCATTCCGTTCGGTGGTATCATCGGTGAGGTGACCGGCGCCAATGCCGAGCGTCGGCGCTACAACGAGGCCGTCTATGCCGGCACCGTCCGGCGCGGATTCCTGAAGGGCGTCGGACTGCAGAAGGGATGCAAGGCACCCGCCCGACCGTGAGATCGGGGTGCCATATTCAACCTTGGGGGCAACAAGGGAGAAATATCATGGTGAAGGCCGGATATGCCGCACTGGGCCTGGCAAGTCTTGGTCTTGCCTGGCAGCCGCTGCGTGCGGAAACTCCGAACACCGATCAGCCCATGATCGATCATATGGAAAACGCGGTGACCCAGCCGGCCAGGGACCTGAATCTCAAGAAAGAGGAGATACCGGCACGTCTGCTGGAAATCCAGAAACACCCTTATGATCTTGACGGATTGACCGGTTGCCGCGCCATCACCTCGGAAATCGCAAGCCTGCGGCCTTTGCTCGGCCCCGATGTTAACGAAGATCTGCACTTGTCGCGTGCCGAAAAACGGGAGCGCGGAGTCAGCCGGGTGGCCGGCGGCCTGCTCGGCGGTCTGATTCCGTTTCGCGGCGTGCTGCGCGAAGTCACCGGCGCCAATGCAGCGGAGCAGCGCTATCAGCAGGCCCTGGCAGCGGGATTTACCCGGCGCAGCTTCCTCAAGGGCATCGCCTACAGCCAGGGCTGCAAAGCCGAGACCACCGCCCTCGCCGCGCCGACCAACCTGCTACCACGGTCCATTAGCCAATAACGGTCACGGGATTGAACGCCACACGGTCTTCGAAAGGTGGCAGGATTATTGAGAACTTTGACAGTTTCAGCCAATCCATATCGTCGTGCCAGCGAAGGCTGGCATCCAAACCAATGGTGCAGCGAGGAAGCACTCTTCCCTCATTCAAGACCGGTTTAGGCCCCAGCCTGCGCTGGGGCGACAATGATCGCTGAACACTTTGGCTTTCAGACCTGGACTAATAAACCCGCTTCTTCGGCTCCACATAGGTCGCTTCGTCGGTCAGCGTATAGTCGTGCACCGGACGATAGCTGATTTCGCTCTTGCCGCCCTGGCCGCCCCAGCCGTCGAAGGTGATGACCGTGTGCTTCATCCAGTTCTTGTCGTCGCGGTCCGGATAATCTTCCTGCATATGCGCACCGCGGCTTTCCTTGCGGTTGGCCGCAGCCTTGATCGTGACCATCGCCTGGCTCATCAGATTGTCGAGCTCAAGCGTCTCGATCAGGTCGGTATTCCAGATCAGCGAGCGGTCGGTGACGCCGACGTCAGCCAGCTTCGCGTTGACTTTTTCCATCTCGGCGACGCCTTCTTCAAGCAGCTTGTTGTCGCGGAACACGGCGGCGTGCGCCTGCATTGTCTTCTGCATTTCGAGGCGCAGATTCGCCGTCGGGATCGAGCCCTTGGCGTTGCGGAAATGGTCCAGACGCTTGAGCGCCAGATCGGCGGAGTCAGCAGGCAGCGGCTTGTGCGACGCATTGGGCACCAGCTTTTCCTTGAGCCGCAGGCCGGTCGCGCGGCCAAAGACCACCAGATCGATCAGCGAGTTGGAGCCAAGACGGTTGGCGCCGTGCACCGATACGCAGGCCGCTTCGCCGACCGCATAGAGACCCTCGACGATCGCGTCCGGATCATCCGCCGTCGGATTGACCACCTCGCCGTGATAGTTACAGGGGATGCCGCCCATATTATAATGGACCGTCGGCACCACCGGCAGCGCTTCGCGGGTCAGGTCGACCCCGGCGAAAATCTTGCCGGTTTCGGTGATGCCCGGCAGCCGTTCGGCCAGCACGTCCGGCGCAATATGGTCGAGGTGGAGATAGATATGGTCCTTCTCCGGCCCGACGCCACGGCCTTCGCGGATTTCGGTGGCCATGCAGCGCGAGACGACGTCGCGGCTGGCCAGATCCTTGGCGCTCTGCGCATTGCGTTCCATGAACCGCTCGCCCTCGGAGTTTGTGAGATAACCGCCCTCGCCGCGCGCGCCTTCGGTGATCA
>CAWUKF010000133.1:0-7000 GCA_963922745.1 uncultured Sphingomonadales bacterium | reverse complement strand
CGCGAGCGGCTTGCGCAGGCCCTCGGCCTCCCGGAGCTGTTGGAACATCTGCTGCCTTCACTCGATGGTCATGGCGAGCTGGTCGACTTGCTGACCCGTGCGCTGGTCGAGGCCCCGCCGACCGAAATGAGCAACGGTGGCTATATTGCGGCTGGCTTTGATCCGGCGCTCGACGAATTGCGCAGCGCCGGCTCCGACGGTCGTCAGGCAATCGCAAAGTTGGAGGCGCGCTACCGTGGGGCTACTGGCATCAATACGCTCAAGATCAAGCACAATGCCGTGCTCGGCTATTTCATCGAGGTCCCGGCAAGGCATGGCGACGGCCTGATGGCGGAAAATTCGGGCTTCACCCACCGCCAGACGCTGGCCGGTGTGGTCCGGTTCAACTCTACCGACCTGCACGAGGAGGCGCTGCGCGTGTCGCAGGCCGGCGCCCATGCCCTGGCCGCAGAAGCCGCGCATTTTGAGACACTGGTAGAGCAGGTTCTGGCACGCAAGCGGGCGATCAGCGAAAGCGCGGACGCGCTGGCTAGGATTGATGTGTCAGCCGCTCTCGCCGAGCGCGCCGCCGAAGGCCAGTGGTGCCGACCGCAGTTCGTCGACGGCAATATCCTCGATATCCGGGCGGGTTGCCACCCGGTCGTGGAAGCGGCCCTCGCGGCAAAGGGCGAAACCTTTGTAGCCAATGACTGCACGCTTGTCGACGAAGAGCGGCTGTGGCTGGTCTCGGGTCCGAACATGGGCGGCAAATCGACTTTTTTGCGCCAGAACGCACTGATCGTCATTTTGGCGCAGGCCGGTGGTTTCGTCCCGGCCTCGTCGGCTCGGCTCAGTCTGGTTGACCGCCTGTTCAGCCGGGTCGGTGCCTCCGACAATCTCGCCCAGGGACGTTCTACGTTCATGGTCGAAATGGTCGAAACCGCAGCGATCCTGTCGCAGGCGACGGCAAGAAGCTTCGTTATCCTTGACGAAGTGGGCAGGGGCACATCGACCTATGACGGCCTGGCGCTGGCTTGGGCAGTGGTCGAAGCCGTCCACGAGACCAACCGCTGTCGCTGCCTGTTTGCCACCCACTATCATGAACTGACCAGGCTCGCCGACCGGCTCGACGCCCTGTCTCTGCACCATGTCCGCGCGCGTGAATGGAAGGGCGATCTGGTGCTGCTCCACGAACTGGCTAAAGGTCCGGCCGACCGCAGTTACGGCCTCGCCGTAGCCAAGCTCGCCGGTATTCCCGGGCCCGTGCTTAATCGCGCCCGGTCGGTTCTCGACAAGCTGGAGGCCGGCAAGGCGGAGACCGGCGGTCTCGCTGCTGGCCTTGGTGATCTACCTCTGTTTGCCGCGAGCCTTGCAGAAGCCGAAGAAAAGCCCGATAGCTTGCGCGAGGCGTTGGGCAGGCTTGATGTGGACGCGCTGTCGCCGCGCGAGGCACTCGATCAACTTTACGCGCTGAAGGCGCAACTCGAACAGGAATGATGACATGAAAAAATGGATATTGATTGTGCTGGCCCTGGTCGTCGTTGGCGGTGGTGCCTTTGTTTATTATGCGCGCAGTGCCAATGCCGAGCCGCTGGAAGTCGGTGCAACCGCGCCAGATTTCACCACCACCGGCGCGCTCGCCGGCAAGGAATTTAGCTTCTCGCTCGCCGACAAGCTGAAGGACGGGCCGGTCGTGCTCTATTTCTTTCCCAAGGTCTTCACCGAGGGTTGTACGATTGAGGCCAATATGTTTGCCGACGCAACCGCGGAGTTCAACGCGGCGGGTGCCACCGTGATCGGCATGTCGGGTGACGATATTGACGGGCTCAAAAAATTCTCGACCTCCGAATGCCGCGACAAGTTCGCCGTGGCTCGGGCGGATGACAAGATCATTGCCGACTATCAGGTCCGCATGGCTCCCGGTCTGGCGATGACCAATCGAACCAGCTATGTGATCAGCCAGGACGGCAAGATCGCCTTCGTCCACAGCGCAATGAAGCCGCAGGGTCATGTCACCGGCACGCTCGAAAAAGTGAAGCTGCTGACCAAAAGCTGATTAAAGGCTTGCTTTTGCCGCACCCCTATACTGAAAGACCCCGATGACCGACCATTCTCCCGATCCTGCGATGCTCGCAAAAGCGGAAACGCTCACCGACGCCTTGCCCTATATGCAGCGCTATACCGGCAAGACCTTTGTCGTGAAATATGGCGGCCATGCGATGGGCGACGCCACGTTGGCGCGCAATTTTGCCGAGGATATCGTGCTGCTCAAGGCGGTCGGCATCAACCCGGTGGTCGTCCACGGAGGCGGTCCGCAGATCGGCGCGATGCTGGAGCGTGTCGGCGTCGAAAGTAAGTTTGTCGACGGCCTGCGCGTGACCACCAAGGAAACCGCCGAGATCGCCGAGATGGTGCTGTCAGGCGCGATCAACAAGGAACTGGTCAGCTGGATCGAAAAGGCTGGCGGTCGGGCAATCGGCATTTCCGGCAAGGACGGCGGTTTCGTCAAGGCGGCAAAGCTGCGTCGTACCGAGCGCGATCCCGACAGCAATATCGAGCGGATCATCGATCTGGGCTATGTCGGCGAACCGAAAACAGTCAACCGCAGCGTGGTCGACATGATCTCGGCAGCTGGTATGATTCCGGTGATTGCCCCGATCGGTGTTGGCGAGGATGGCCATACTTATAATATCAACGCCGATACTATGGCCGGCGCGGTCGCCTCGGCCCTTCGCGCCGCGCGCCTGTTCCTGCTGACCGACGTTGCCGGCGTGCTAGACAAGCAAGGCGATCTGCTGACCGATCTTGCGCCTCGGGCGATCAGCGAACTGGTCAGGGACGGCACCATCTCCGGTGGCATGATCCCCAAGCTCGAGACTTGCGTCAAGGCGGTCCAGGAAGGCGTCGATGCCGCCGTTATCCTCGACGGCCGGATCCCGCACGCGATGCTGCTCGAAATCTTCACCGTAAAGGGTGCCGGTACGCTGGTCCGCGACGATTTCGAACCGGTTGATTAAATCACGGGCTGTCTTATATAGGTGATACAGCACATTTCTGGCGCTACCGGCGACAAAGCTCTAGTCGCTCCGTCAGATTCTCGATAAAGGGACTGCCATGGCTTTTGCAATTCTTCAGATCATCTCCATCCTGCTCAACGTCGCGATCACCGTCATCATCGTCCAGGCGATCATGAGCTGGCTGCTGGCCTTCAACGTCATCAATTTGCAGAATGATATCGTCCGGGCGATCTGGACGACGCTGGATGCGCTGACCGCACCGATCTACAATCCGATCCGCAAGATCATGCCCGATTTCGGCGCGATCGATCTCACGCCTATGGTTGTCATCATCGGTATCATCATCCTGCAAGATGCGATCCTGCCGCCGCTGGCTCAGGCGCTGCTCACTTGACCGCCGCACAGATCATCGATGGCAAGGCTTTCGCAGCAGGTCTGCGCGAGCGGATCAGGGAAGCAGTGCCGGCCTTTCAGGCGCAAGCCGGTCGCGCTCCTGGTCTCGCTGTCGTTCTGGTTGGCGACGATCCGGCCAGTCAGGTCTATGTTGCCTCGAAGCACAAGGCGACGATCACCGCCGGCATGGAAAGTTTTGAACACCGGCTGCCCGCCGATACCTCGCAGGCCAAGCTGATTGCGCTGGTCGAGCAGCTTAATGCCGACGAAACGGTCGACGGCATATTGGTGCAGCTGCCACTGCCAGAGGGTCTCGACGAAAAAGCCGTGGTTATGGCGATCGATCCTGACAAGGATGTCGACGGTCTGCACGTGATCAACGCCGGCCGCTTGGCCAATGGCGAGGAGGCGCTGACGCCCTGCACACCGCTCGGCAGTCTGATGCTGCTGAAAGACACGCTGGGCGACCTGACTGGGCTCGATGCCGTGGTGGTCGGCCGCTCGATTCTGGTCGGCAAGCCGATGGCGCAGCTGCTGCTGGCCGAAAATTGCACCGTCACCATGGCGCACAGCCGCACTCGCAACCTGCCCGAGGTTGTCCGTCGCGCCGATATCGTTGTCGCTGCCGTCGGTCGTGCCGAGATGGTTAAGGGCGACTGGCTGAAAGACGGCGCGGTCGTCATCGATGTCGGCATCAACCGCCTCGACCCTGAACCCGGCAAAGAAAAGGGCCGCTTGGTCGGCGATGTCGCCACCGCTGAAGCGCTCGATCATGTCCGGGCGATCACTCCGGTGCCGGGAGGGGTTGGCCCGATGACCATTGCGGTGCTATTGCGTAATACATTGGTCGCTGCGTCCGCGCGCGCCGGGCTGGAAAAACCGAAAGGTCTCTGATGCGAATATTGGCTGCTACCGGGATCGCGCTTCTATTGGCCGGTTGCGCCGGCGGTGGCGGTCGTCTGAACGACCGGGAACGCTATGACCGCGTTATGGGCAGCCCCGTGGCCAATCCCAGCGCCATCGTCCAGGCCGAACTGGCTTTCGCCCGGCTGGCGCAGGAAGAGGGGCAATGGACCGCCTTTCGCGAGACCGCCGCCGACGATGCGATCATGTTCACGCCCGAACTGGTCAATGCGCAGCAATGGCTGAAGGGCAAGGCCGATCCGGCGCAGGCGGTCACCTGGCAGCCGCACCATATATACATGTCCTGCGATGGCAGCCTGGCCGTTTCCACTGGTGCCTGGCAGAATGCCAAGGGCGAGACGGGCCGTTTTACCACCATCTGGCAGCAACAGAATTTCGGCCAGCGCCGGCCGGACCGGAAGATCGAATGGAAATGGGTCTTTGATGACGGTGATGCGCTGGCCAAACCGCTTGCTGAACCGGATTATGTCGAAACCGATGTCGCCTCCTGCAAGGCGAAAATAGCTGCAGCTGCGGTTCCGACGGGGCTGACCGACAAGGGCATGACCGCAAGCTCGCCGGATCACAGTCTGGTCTGGCATGCCGCGTTCCAGGACGACGGTTCGCGGATTGTCTATGCCGAACTGGCGCAGGACGACGGCGGCTACAAACGGGTGCATGAATATACGATTCCCGCGCCGGGCAAATGATCGAACTTTTCATCTCTTCCTTCATCACCTTTTTCGTGGTGATTGACCCGCCGGGCTGCGCGCCAATCTACGCCAGCCTGACCAGCGATGCGCCGCCACGCGACCGTCGGATCATGGCAATTCGCGCGATAGCGGTAGCAGCGATCATCCTGCTGGTGTTCGCTCTTTTTGGCGAACAGATGCTCAGTGCGCTCGGCATCAGTCTGGACAGCTTCCGCATTGCCGGGGGCATCATGCTGTTCCTGATCGCGCTGGAAATGGTGTTCGAGAAACGCACCGAACGGCGCGAGGACCGGGCCCAGGAAATCATCGAGCAGCCCGAGATTGAGGATGTCTCGATCTTTCCCATGGCGATGCCGATGATCGCCGGACCGGGATCGATAGCCGCCGTGATGCTGCTGACTTCCCAGAACGACGGCATCGAGAATGCGCTCGTCGTCCTCGGTGCGCTCGGCACTGTGCTGTTGATGACCCTGATCGGCCTGATCGCGGCCGGTCCTCTGATGCGGATACTGGGCCACAAGGTCGAGGCTGTGATCACCCGGGTGCTCGGTGTGCTTCTCGGCGCGCTCGCCGTACAATTTGTTGTCGACGGACTGAACGCGAGCTTTTGACCGAGTTTAAAACGTTGCTATCGGCGTGGCCTCACCCGTCGATCACACCGCTGCGGCGAAGCAACTGGAAGGCGCGGTCGGCAAGCACCGGGTTGGTAATCAGCCGCCGGATCATCTGCTCCTGGTTTTCATCCCGATCGCTTCCATAGGCCGCAACGAGGCGGTTCCAGGATGCACGCGAATCCTCAATCCGGCCGTTCTTAGCATAGACCATGGCCATGGCGATGTCATAATAGGGCCCCACCCCGGTACTGGACGGAACAATTTTCTCGGCAAATTCGAGCGCCTGCTTGTCCTTCCCTTCCGCCAGCAGAGTCAGCACAAGCGCGGTCTCGGCGACGAGCGAACCACGAGGATCCAGCGCGATCGCGCTGCGCAGATAGCGGGTGGCATCCGGGTCGCCACAGGCGAACAGAAAGGCGCCCGTCTGGGCCTGAATGCTTGCTTCATACGGGTCGAGCGCCGCGGCTTTCTGGGCAAATTCCTTGCCACGCATGCAATTGCCGTTGAAAAAGCTGGAGCGGGCAAGTGCGAAGTTTGCTGATGCGTCTTCCCGGCCGCGGACCATCGCGCGACGGGCATATTCCAGCCCCTTCTCGGGATCCGGCTTTCGACCGGTCGCCTCTTCGCGGAGAAAGGCCAAGAACGAGGCTGCCGCCAGGATGCTGTTGTCGAGAGGGTCCACGGCCAGCGATTTCTTGATGCATGTTTCAACAACCGGCAGCAGTTCAGGATCCCGATTGGCCCGGTAGCTCTCGAACCGCAGGAGGCAGGAATAACCGATCATTGCGTCTTCCGGAAGATGCTTGCGTTAGTCCGCCGCAATCACGCCGTATGTTCCGCCGACACGGCTCGCTATGGGGCCGAGTTCCTCAGGATAGTCGACCGCTGATTGCGGCAACGGCATCTGGGTCGACCATATCGTTTCGCCGGTCGCCAGAGAGGTTAGCGAAAAATTGATTTCGGGGTCCGTCCCGCCGTTCGTCAGCTGGCTTTCGAACAGATAGGCGTTCTGCCCCGGTTGATAGCTGATATCAGAACCGACGGCAGCGGCCAGGCGAACTTGCCCGGAACGGGCAAAAGCATCTGCAAAAAAATCCATTATCCCGCTGACATCGCCGCCATTTGCCTCTGCCGGTCCCTGCCGGGATGACGTGATATATATTTTGGGGGGGAGGCGGAGACTTTCCGCATTTTCCTCAACCTTGGCGGGGGTTGCGGTGGCCAGATCCAGCAACCAGATCATGCCGACCCCGATTATCAGGAAGAAAGCTGCCAGTCCCAGAGTGGTCTGACGGCTATCGAGGGTCATGGGCCCTTTGCCCCTTGTCATTGGCACAGAATCATCGTCTGGATCGGCAGATGCGATGCCGATCAGCTCGTC
>CAWUKF010000132.1:0-7035 GCA_963922745.1 uncultured Sphingomonadales bacterium | reverse complement strand
GCGCTGCTGCAGAAGATTGATGCGATGAAACAGCAGGGCCTCGACGCGGAATATGTCCGCAGCCCGAGCGATCTGGTGCAATATGCCAGCGATTCCGATCATATCATCTATATCGCCGACGGCATCTTGCCAAATGACGAGATCGTCGCGCAGCTGAGCGGAGCACCGCAGGAATTATTGTTCACGGTGCTACAGGCCGAGGAATATCAGGAATTCGAGCGGATTGATCTCAATCAGCGCTGGCTCGGGATCGTCTCGATCAAGGCTTCGCGGCTGGTCGCGATGATTGATATACCGGACGAATGGGAGATCGGCTCGGCGTTGCTCCGGACAGCAGTGCAGGCCGATTGTCCGCGCGCGATCATCTCGGACCGCCGGATGGGCGCCGGCGCGATTGCCCATATCCAGAGCGAACTCAGCGCCGCGCAATTTACCCGTCGCAGACTGAAAGACATGCCGGGCAAGAAGGACAATTTTCTCAACCGGTTTCTGCTGCGACCGCTGGTCAAGCGGAGCCTGCCGATGCTCTGGACGAAAGGCTCGGCTTCCCGATATCTGCAGATATTCACGCTCCTGGCCGGTATTGCGGGAATAGGAACAGCGGTGTGGGGCTATCCGGCCGCTGCTCTTGGCCTGCTTTTTTCCGGCAGCGTCGCGCAATTCACCCGGGCATCGATGAGGCAATTTGCCGATCACGGGCACGCCCGCGACTGGACCGGCGGCGCGCTGGAGACCCTGGTCGCTGCCGGAGTGGCAATCCTGTTGGTGCAGGCGTCGAACACGGTCACCCTGGTGCCGAATCTGGTGATTTTCATGGTTCTGCTCGGACATCTTCTGCTGCTGCGGCGCGGGCCGGAAAATGTCCGCTTCGCCCTGATAAAACCCGATCTGCGACTGGTGCTGCTGATCCTGTTCGTGGTGACGATTTTCGGGCCGATCAGCTATGGTATCTATGCCGCTGTGCTATATTCCGGCCTGTCACTCGTCCTTGATCGCTATCTGGCGAAAAATTTGCCCGGAAACTGAGCGGTTCGGGACGATTGGCAGAAGATTCGACTTAGCGGCTTGTTAACCACATTAGGGTACGGCCTATTGCATGGCAGAGCGAGTTTCCACGATGGACCGAACGCAGCAGAATGATATCGTCCGGCGCGCCAGCGCGATGGCCGACAAGGCCTCGTCCGTGGCCGACGATTTCGCCCAGCTGCTGTTTCCCAGGACCGACGTAACGTTCAATGACCGGATGCGCTCAAACGCCCGCCAATATCTGCGGGGTGTGGTGAACCAGATCGAACAGCGCATCTGCCAGATTGCGACCCGCGATCTGGGCGTTGCCCACGAGCTGCTTTTGTCCATCGAAAAGGATGGCGAGAGTCAGAGCTTTGCGCTGCTGGAGCCAAGCGGCCTGCTCAACAAGCCCGAAATCGTCCAGCATCTGTTCGTCCGGGCCCAGCAAAGCGAGCTCGCGGCGAGACTGCTGCAGAAAATTTCGCAGGAAGATCTCGAATCCACACTGACCCGCCATCTCGATCATGCCGACCCCGCGGTTGCCGAGGCCGCGATGGGACTGCTCGTGGCGCAATCCAAGACCACCGGTGCTGCTGGTGAGGGTGCTATCAGCCTCGCGGATTTGCCGCCGGAAATCGTCTATGCGATCGTCTGGCCAGTCAGCGCCGCGCTGGCCCGGCTGTCCGGTAGCCCCGGAATGCGGCTGCAGCAGGCCGCAGAGCGGCTGCTCGCCGAACATGACGAAAGCGCCAGCGTGGTACGCAAGGCGGAGCGCCTGGCCCAGTTGCTCGAACAGGGTGAAACGGACAGCAATCCGCATCCGATGAAAGATGGCCTGACCTTGTTCGTTGCCCGTCTCGCTCGCCAATGCGGCCTGACCAGTGACCAGATCGTTACCTTTACCGCAGAGCCGGACATGGCGCGCCTGATCATCGTGCTGCGCGCTGCCGATTATTCCGTCCAGGAGGCCCAGTCGATCTATATCGCGCTGGATAGCGGCGAAAATATACTGACAGCGGCCACCTACGGCGAACTGGATCGGGACCGGGCTGTTGCTCTGGTGTCTCGCTGGGCCGCGCCTGATGCCTTTCAGAATGCAGACCGGATCCTCGCTCGCAGCTATCTGGGTGACGATCGTCAATGACCACGGCTCGCAAACTTGCGGAGCCGGTCCGGGGCGAGGTCGACAGCGATGGTTTGCTGCTGTCCGCCGACCCGTTGCTGATGCGGTTGCATCTGCGCTGCGGCGGCACGGAAGGGAGGCCGCTTGCGGTGCCCGAACTGGCAGCCCTGTGCCGGTTGAGCCGAAGGCTGGGGATGAATCTTTCCCGTCCGGTCCAGGCATCGGACGACGACTGTCGGATCGAGATGTGGGTGGAAACACGATTGTCAGTTCCGGACCGGGATCAGCCGCTGAGCCTATCGATCATCGACTGGAAGGAATATTCTCACGACGACAGCGACATGCCGGATCCGGCTCGCGATCGCGACTTTGACAGGCTGGAGGGGCGCGGTACGATCCGGACGGATGCGGCGCTGCGCATCATCGCCCAGCAAATGCCCGGAAAACCGGCACGGAATGTCGAGGTGATCGGCCAATCGCTGCTTGATATATATGATGTGATTCCGCCGTCTGCGCACACCAGACTGCTCGAGGCGGTGGCCGAGCGTCAACCGATCCGCAACCAGCGGATGCGCGAGAAAATTGGTGCACAGCAGCTGTTCGTGATGCAGGGTCATCCGCTGATCGACAAGACGGGCCTGTTTGCCGGTTATCGGTTTACTGCGGCGCAGGACGATCCGGAGGCAGGCGTCGACCGGACCATGACGGGCGAAAAGCTGATCAGCGACAGCCTGTTCGGATTGCAGCTCGGGCCAGCGTTGCGCCAACCGCTCGGCAAGATCATCGCCAATGCCGAAACCATCAGCAGCAAGCTGGAAGGCCCGCTGCGTGGCGATTATGCCAGCTATGCCAAGGACATCGCTTCCGCCGGGCGGCATCTGCTCGATCTGGTCAATGATCTCTCCGATCTGGAGGCGATTGAGCGGCCGGATTTCACCGTTGCTGGCGACGATATCGACCTGATCGATCTGGCCCATCGAGCAGCCGGCCTGCTGGCGGTCAAGGCGGCGGATCATCAAATCCGGCTCGAGCTTCCCGACCAGCAACGGAAACTGCCGGCTCGCGGCGAATTTCGTCGTTCGCTGCAAATTCTGGTGAACCTGATCGGCAACGCGATCCGCTATTCGCCCGACGGTTCGGTTATCAGACTCAGCGTTTCTGGTGATCAGGACTTTGCCGGGATCTCTGTCAGCGATCAGGGTGCCGGTATTGCCAAGGAAGATCAGGAACGGATTTTTGAAAAATTCGAGCGGCTGGGCCGGTCCGGCGATGGCGGCAGCGGCCTTGGTCTGTTTATCTCCCGTCGGCTGGCCCGCGCCATGGGTGGCAGTCTGACGGTCGAGAGCGCGGCCGACCAGGGGTCAACCTTTACCTTGTCGCTTCCGGCCCGGGAAACCCCATAAAAAAGGGGAGCGCGGTGGCTCCCCTTTCTCTCAATATCGTTATGTTCTAGCGCTTGTCGATTGGCACATAGTCGCGCTTGGTCGGGCCCGTGTATAGCTGGCGCGGACGGCCGATGCGCTGGCCGGGATCGGAAATCATCTCGTTCCACTGGGCAACCCAGCCAACGGTGCGGGCGAGGGCGAAGAGCACGGTGAACATCGACGTCGGGAAACCGATCGCCGACAGGATGATGCCGGAATAGAAGTCGACATTCGGGAACAGCTTCTTGTCGATGAAATAGGGGTCGTTGAGCGCCATTTCCTCGAGCTGCAGGGCGACGTCGAACACCGGATCCTTGACCTTCAGTGTCTCGAACACTTCGCGGACAGTCTCCTGCATCACCGAAGCGCGCGGATCGTAATTCTTGTAGACGCGGTGACCAAAGCCCATCAGCCGGAAAGGATCGTCCTTGTCCTTGGCCCGTGCGATATATTCGGGAATCCGATCCGGATGACCGATTTCCTTCAGCATGTTGAGCGCGGCTTCGTTGGCACCGCCGTGCGCCGGGCCCCAGAGGCAGGCAATGCCGGCCGCGATGCAGGCAAACGGGTTGGCACCGGAGGAGCCGGCGAGCCGGACGGTCGAGGTCGAGGCATTTTGCTCATGGTCGGCGTGGAGGATGAAAATCCGGTCCATTGCCTTTTCGATCGCCGGGTTCACGACATATTCCTCTGCCGGAACGCCAAAGGTCATCCGCAGGAAATTGCCGGTGTAGGAAAGATCATTGTCGGGATAGACGAACGGCTGGCCGATCGAATATTTATAGGCCATGGCGGCAATGGTCGGCATCTTGGCGACCAGACGGTGGCTAGCGATCATCCGCTGGGCGGGATCGTTGATGTCCGTGCTGTCATGATAGAAAGCCGAAAGAGCGCCAACCACGCCGCACATGATTGCCATCGGATGGGCATCGCGGCGGAAACCCTGGTAAAAACCGCGCAGCTGCTCGTGCACCATCGTATGGCGGGTGATCGTGTTGGTGAAATCGGAATATTCGTCCGCCGTCGGCAATTCGCCGCGCAACAGGAGATGGGCGACTTCCATGAAGCTGCTGTTCTCGGCGAGCTGTTCGATCGGATAGCCGCGGTGCAGCAAGACGCCTTCGCCGCCGTCGATGAAGGTCAGCTCGGATTCGCAGCTGGCGGTCGAGGTAAAGCCGGGATCATAGGTAAACGCGCCGGTCTGGCCGTATAATTTGCGGATATCGACGACATCGGGGCCTTCGGTCCCGGTCAGAACCGGATATTCGTAATTTTCCCCATTGATGCTGAATTTTGCGTTATCGCCCACGATATTATCCTTTCTTCTCCTGATTTTCAGGTCTTTTCTATCTGATCTGCAAGACGCCCCAACGACTCTTCTTTGCCGAGAAGTATCAGGACGTCAAAAATTCCGGGTGAACTGGTGCTTCCTGTCAGTGCCGCGCGCATAGGTTGTGCGAGCTTTCCCAACCCCAATTCGGCAGACTCCGCGATCGCTTTTATGGTTTCTTCCGTTGCCTCGAGCGTCCAGTCATCCAGATCGGTCAGGGCAAGGTGAATCGATTTAAGCAGTGTCCGTGCGTCTTTGTCTAGCAGATTTTCTGCCCGTTCGTCGAGAACAAGTGGGCGTTTTTTAAAGAGAAAAAGACTGGATTCGGCCAATTCGATCAGATTTTTTGCGCGGCTCTTCAAAACCGGCATCGCCTGGCCCAGCAAATCGCTGTCCGCAGCCGAAAGCGAACGGCCCAGATTCTGTTCGATCCAGGGGATCGCCAGCCGGACGAGCTGCATATCCTCGGCATCGCGCATGTAGTGGCCGTTGAGATTTTGCAGCTTTTTCGTGTCGAATCGCGACGGCGATTTGCCGACGCCCGCCAGCGCAAACCACTTGATCGCCTGCGCGCGCGAGATGATCTCGTCATCGCCATGGCCCCAGCCGAGGCGCAGCAGATAGTTGAACATCGCATCCGGCAATATGCCCATGTCGCGATAGGCATCGACCCCCAGCGCGCCATGCCGCTTGGACAATTTGGCACCGTCATTGCCGTGGATCAGCGGGATATGGGCGTAGACCGGTTCCGGCCAGCCCATTGCCCGGACCAGGGCCAGCTGGCGGAAGGCATTGTTGAGATGGTCGTCTCCGCGGATCAGGTGGGTCACGCCCATGTCATGGTCGTCGACCACCACCGCGAGCATATAGGTGGGGGAGCCGTCGGAACGGAGCAGAATGAAGTCATCGATCTCGCTGTTCTGCACCGAAACATCGCCCTGTACGGCGTCGGCGATGGTGACCTTGCCGGCGGTTTCGGTCTTCAGCCGGATCGCGTAGGGCGCACCTTCCGGGGCTTCCGACGGATCGCGGTCGCGCCAGCGGCCATCATAGCGCATGGGTTTCTTTTCCGCCCTTTGTTGTTCGCGCATCGCGGTCAGCTCTTCCGGGGACGCGAAACATTTATAGGCATTGCCGGAGGCCAGGAGCTGATGGGCGACCTCGGCATGGCGGTCAGCGCGCGCCGACTGGAACACCGGCTCATCGTCCCAGTCCAGACCAAGCCAGTCGAGGCCTTCGAGAATCGCGTCGATCGCTTCCTGGGTCGAGCGGGCCTTGTCGGTATCTTCGATCCGCAGCAGCGCCTTGCCGCCGTGGTGGCGGGCGAACAGCCAGTTGAACATCGCCGTCCGGGCGCCGCCGATATGGAGGAATCCGGTAGGCGAGGGGGCAAAGCGGGTGACCACCGCATTTGTCTGTTTCGGCTGATCGGCAGTTTTTGAATTCACGCTGGCATTGTCCCTGTGATAGATTTTTGAAATGCGGGATAGAGAGAGTCCGAACAGTGCCAGAGGCACCCTGTCTGGACGGATTGCTGTCGCCCTTAGCATGCCGTTTCACCGGCGACAATTGCCAGATTACTGGCAAGATGAACAGGCCCTGGAAAAGCTCGAAAGCCAGCTCGAACGCGAGCGGGATCAGCTGCCGCTGTGGGTGCCGGTGGCGCTGGGAGGCGGCATCGCATGCTGGTTCCGTCTGGCCAATCCGGCATGGTGGTTGGCCTTCATCAGTCTGTGCGGAGCGCTGGGTCTGTTTGCGCTGGTGAAAGGGCGCGACCTGCGAGCGGGAAAGGCGCTGTTCTGGTTTGCCTTGCTCGCCGCCATCGGCTGCGCGCTGATCTGGTTTCGCTCTTGGAATGTGGCGGCACCGGTGCTGGAGCGACCGGTGGTGACGACATTCAATGCCGAAATCGAGCGGGTGGAGCCGGTGCTGGCACGCGATATGGTCCGGCTCACGCTGCGGACCGGGGACAATCCGGAGCTGCCGCCGCGGGTGCGGGTGAATGTTCCGCTCGAACGAGTATATGCCGAATTGCAGGAGGGTGCCCTGATCCGGCTGCGGGCGCGGCTGATGCCTCCGGCGATGCCGGCGCTGCCCGGCGCCTATGATTTTGCCGAACGCGCCTGGTTTCAGGGGCTGGGCGGCACCGG
>CAWUKF010000131.1:0-7075 GCA_963922745.1 uncultured Sphingomonadales bacterium | reverse complement strand
TCGGTCATCAGCGCCTTCAGATCCTGCTTCAGCGCCTGAAAGTCGAGTGCCTTGAAGGCCTTGGCATAGTCGAAATCGGGACCCATCGGGTCGGGGGAAACGCCGCCTTGGGTGAGAATGTCAAGCTGCAGGGAATCGGGCCACCAGTCGCGGTTGGTGCGTCCGAGAAGGCTGCGCACGCCGCCGTCAAAACCCATGGGGCAACCTTCGGGGGAGCCGGTTGTTTTCATGTCCATTTTCATTTCTCCTGTCTGGTGCAAATTTCTGTCGTCAGTCACCTGCGACTTTTATACCTCAGTTATCAGGGGCGGCTAAATGAATTTAGCCTGTTTCTGTGACCGCCTTGATCAATCAGTCCTCCTCGGAGCCGCCGCAACAAGCGCTATTTTACCGCGATTGACCGTCCCCGTCATCGCGCATATAAGAAGCCTCCATTCGAGAGGCGGCCAGTCGGGTCGCCTTTTCTGTTTTCCGAGAAAGGAAGCCGACCATGACGATTACCCCATTGATGCCCGTTTACCCGCGCTGTGGTTTTCGTCCGGTCCGAGGCGAGGGTGCCTGGCTGATTTCCGAGGACGGCTCGCGGGCGCTGGATTTCGCCAGCGGTATTGCAGTCAATCTGCTCGGTCACGGCCATCCGCATCTGACCAAGGTAATTCAGGACCAGGCCGCGACCCTGATGCACGTCTCCAACCTCTATGGCAGTCCGCAGGGTGAAAGTTTTGCCCAGCGGCTGGTCGACACGACCTTTGCCGACACGGTGTTCTTCACCAACAGCGGTGCCGAGGCGGTCGAATGCGCGATCAAGACGGCGCGCGCCTATCACCAGTCTGCCGGTAGCGACCGGTTCGAGATCATCACCTTCAAGAACGCGTTCCACGGCCGCACGATGGCGACGATTTCGGCCTCCAACCAGGAAAAGATGCACCACGGCTTTTCGCCGCTGCTGGCCGGGTTCAAATATGTCGACTTTGATGATCTCGAAGGTGCGAAAGCCGCGATCACCGACAAGACCGCGGCGTTCCTGGTCGAACCGATTCAAGGCGAGGGGGGCGTCCGGCCGGCATCGGATGAATTCATGCAGGGCTTGCGCGATCTCGCCGACGAGCACGGGATATTGCTGGTGCTTGACGAGGTCCAGTGCGGCGTTGCCCGGACCGGCGCGCTCTATGCCCACGAGCTTTATGGTGTGAAGCCCGACATCATGGCCTCGGCCAAGGGCATCGGCGGCGGCTTTCCGCTCGGCGCCTGCCTGGCGACCGAGCAAGCGGCGCGCGGCATGGTGCCCGGCACACATGGTTCCACCTATGGCGGCAATCCGCTGGCGATGGCCGCCGGCGGTGCTGTCTGGGACGTGGTCGCCAATGACGAGTTTCTCCAGCAGGTCCGCACTACGGGCGAAAAGCTGCGCGCAGCGATCGAACAGTTCATCGGCAATTATCCCGACCTGTTCATCGGAGTCCGCGGCAAGGGGCTGATGCTCGGCATCATGATGAAACAGGAAACCCGGTCCTTCGTCGCTCATCTCCGTGACAATCATGGTCTGCTGACTGTGGCGGCTGGCGACAATACGCTCCGGGTGCTGCCGCCGCTGAATATCGACGACAGTCATATCGCGACCTTCATCGAGAAGCTTTCCGCGGGCGCGGCCGATTATCAGGCGCCGGAATCATGAGCCGGCATTTCCTCAACCTCGCGGATGCCGGCGGCGATGCCATCGCGGCGATGATTGCCGACGCCATCGATCGCAAGGCCGCTCGGGCTGGCTGGCCCAAGGGCAAGCCAGACGCGGATCGTCCGCTGGCCGACCATGTGCTGGCGATGATCTTCGAGAAAAGCAGCACCCGGACCCGCGTATCCTTCGACATCGCGATCCGTCAGCTCGGCGGTTCGAGTATCGTTATGGACAGCGGCTCGATGCAGCTCGGGCGCGGTGAAACCGTGGCGGACACCGCCCGGGTCCTGTCGCGCATGGCCGACGCCATCATGATCCGGACCGACGATCATGCCAAGATCGAGGAAATGGCCGCCCACGCCGACATCCCCGTGATCAATGGCCTGACCGACTTGTCGCATCCGTGCCAGATCATTGCCGATCTGCTGACGCTGGTCGAACACGGCAAGGCGTTGCCGGGGCTTGAAATCGCCTGGCTTGGGGACGGTAACAACGTGCTCAACAGTATCATCGAAGCGGCGGGCCTGATGAAATTCAATGTCCGTATCGGTTGTCCGGAAGGCTATGATCCGGACGCTGGCTTCATCAAGGCGGCGCAGGACGCAGGAGCCAATATCGCAGTTCATCGCGATGAAAATACCGCAGTCGCGGGAGCCGATGTTGTGATTACGGACACCTGGGTCTCGATGGGTCAGGAGCATGTCCACAACAAGCTCGCCGCGATGATGCCCTATCAGGTCAACGACGTGCTGATGGAGCAGGCGAAGCCCGATGCGCTGTTTCTGCATTGCCTGCCGGCGCACCGCGGCGAAGAAGTCATGCCATCGGTGATCGACGGACCGCAGTCGGTCGTCTGGGATGAAGCGGAGAATCGGATCCATGCGCAGAAGTCAGTTCTGCGCTGGTGTTTCGGGCAGATTTGATGGCGGGCATGGCTCCCACCGACAATAACCTGTCCTTCGCGATCCCGGCCAAACACTGCCGGGGCAGGGTGGTCCGGCTTGGTCCCGTGCTCGACGAGATTCTGGCTGCCCATGATTATCCGCCATTGATCCGCGACATATTGGCGGAAGCGGTCTGTCTGACCGCGATGCTGGGTGCCTTGCTGAAAGACGAGGAATCGCAGTTGACCCTGCAGGCACAGACCGAGGCCGGTGTGATCAGCCTGCTCGCCTGCGATTACAAGGATGGCGCGCTGCGTGGCTACGTTCAGTTTGACCGGGACCGACTGGCTGCCCAGCCGGTTGAACCAAGCCTGATGGCTTTGTTTGGCAAGGGCTATCTGGCGATCACCTTTGACATGCCGGAGCCCCGCGGCCGCAATCAGGGCATCGTCCCCCTGGAAGGGGCCAGCCTTGCCGAAGCGGTGCAGAGTTATTTTTTTCAGTCGGAGCAGATCCCGACGCTGATTCGGGTCGCAGTTGAAGAGCGGGATGGTCAGATATCCGCCGGCGGCCTGCTGGTGCAACATCTCCCTGAGGGCGAGCAGGGGCGCGAACGGCTGCATGTCCAACTCGACCATCCGGAATGGGAACATGTCGAAATCATGGGCAGCAGCGTGACACCCGGCGAACTGACCGACACAGCCCTGCCACTTGAAGACATCTTGTGGCGCCTTTTCAGCGAGAGCGACGAAGTGAGGGTTTTGAACGGTAAAGCGTGCGTTAAGGGTTGCCGCTGTAATGAGGACCATATCAGGGACGTGATCGCACGCTTCCCGAAAGAAGATAAGGATGACATGGTCGACGAAGAGGGAAATATCGCGATAGATTGCGCATTTTGCAGCAAGACCTTCCTGATTACGGGTGCCAGCCTCAACAACTGACGCCTGCCGCAATTATGGCAAGCCGCCATGATTGTCGAAAAATTACTATCGATTGCCGCAATTTGCGACAATATTGGCCATGATTAAAGACTATCACCGGGATTAAACCACCATCCACGCAACCAGCATGACGGGAACTAAATAATGAAAGGCTTGAAACTGATCAAAATCATCAGCGCCACGGCCGCCGTCCTCTCCGGATTTGCGATCGCTGCGCCGGCGCAGACGCCGTCAATGGCGGTCCTGGATGGACTGGCTTCGGGTGAGTGGACCCTGAAAGAACGCGGTTCACGTGATCCGGGCCAGAAAGTCTGCCTGGGAAATCCGGAACTGCTTTTGCAGATCGAGCATGGCAACGCGAACTGTTCGCGCTACGTGATCGAAAATAGCCCGAAAAAGCTGCGGGTCAGCTACAAATGCGGTCGTTCCGGTCAGGGCGTCACCGAGATCAAGCTGGAATCGAGCAGTCTGGTGCAGATAAACTCCCAGGGTATCAGCAATAACGCGCCTTTTTCGCTCAATATGGAAGGTCGGCGCACCGGCGGCTGCTAGAGACGGTGCAGGCGCGATGCTTGCGCCGCGCGAACAAGGCGTTTAGCGGGACGCATCATGACTTCCGAATCAAAATCAGCGATCATATTATTGTCCGGCGGACTCGACTCGATGGTATCGGCAGCGCTCGCTGCGGAACAGGGCTATCGGCTGATCGCTCTCACCGTAGACTATAATCAGCGCCACAAGATCGAACTGCAGTCGGCCGAAAAAATCGCTGCCAATCTGGGCGTTGCGGAACATATCGTCCTGCCGCTGGATTTGAGCCGTTTTGGCGGATCAGCGCTCACTGCCGATATTGCGGTACCGAAGGAGGGGGTGGGCGACGACATTCCCGTGACCTATGTGCCCGCGCGGAATCTGATATTCTTGTCGCTTACCCTCGGATTGGCCGAAGCCCGGGATGCGAGGGATATTTTCATCGGGGTCAATGCTTTGGACTATTCGGGATATCCCGACTGCCGCCCCGAGTTTATCGAAGGTTTCGAGCGGCTTGCCGACCTCGCAACCAAGGCGGGCGACCAGGGTAGCGGATTTCGGATCCACACGCCTCTGCAGCAGATGACGAAAGCCGACATCGCCAGGGAAGCGATCCGGCTCGGTCTTGACCCATCGTGGAGCTGGTCCTGTTACGATCCGGCAGAAAACAACCTGCCTTGTGGCCTCTGCGACAGCTGTCGGCTGCGGCAAAAGGGATTTGCCGAGGCAGGTATCACAGATCCGACGCGATACGCGACGCTATGAGCTACGCCGTCAAGGAGATCTTCCTCACCCTGCAGGGCGAGGGCGTCCATGCCGGGCGCCGGGCGGTTTTTGTCCGCTTTGCCGGGTGCAATCTCTGGTCCGGGCTGGAGCGGGACCGGGCGACAGCGATCTGCCAGTTCTGCGATACCGACTTTGTCGGCATGGACGGTGAAGGCGGCGGCCGTTTCGCCACCGCGACTGATCTCGCCTCGGCCGCTGCCGCCAGCTGGGGTGCAGAACGCGAGTCCCGCTTCGTGGTCCTGACCGGCGGCGAACCGATGCTGCAGGTCGATGCGCTCCTGATCGAGGCGCTGCACGCCGAGAATTTCTATATCGCCATCGAATCCAACGGGACGCTACCGGTGCCGCGCACCATCGACTGGATCTGCATCAGCCCAAAGGCAGATAGCGAAACGGTTCAGCGCTCGGGCGACGAACTCAAGCTAGTTTGGCCGCAGGAGCGTAGTGACTGGCTGGATATGCAGGAATGGGATTTCGCCAACCTGCTGTTGCAACCCATGGATGCCCGCGGGGACACCTCCGCCAGCCAGAACAATGTCGAGCAGGCCATAGCCTTTGTCCAGGCCCATCCGAAATGGCGCCTGTCGCTTCAGAATCACAAAATTCTCGGCCTGGCCTGAGACCTATTCCGCAGGCGGTTCCGCAGCCTCTTTCTCGTCACCGGAAGCGGGATCCTTCTTGTCGCCCGCTTTGGCGTCCTGTTCTTCTTCCTCGCCGGTAGCGTCTGCCTTCTGGATCGTGTCCACATCCACCATGTCGTCGCTGATCGTGCCGTCTATCACGTCGACGTCGTCCATCTGGGTTTCGGTGACACTGTCGGCATCGGGGGCTTCGTTTCCGGAACAGGCGGCGATCGACAGGGTGATCAGCGCGGCTGCGGCGATTTTTGATAATTTTGTCATGTTCTTATCCTCAACTCGTCAGTGAACTCTAGTTAACACAATAGGCGACGATCAGGGCCGATCAATCGCTTTCAGAAATCCATCAGCGGTTTTCAGCAGCGCTTCATCAAACTGCTGCAGCGTCGCCGCAATCCCTAGCTGGGCCAGGCTGGTCACCGGATATTCGCTGATGCCGCAGGGAATGATGCCGCCAAAATGGCTCAGGTCCGGATCAATATTGACCGAAAATCCGTGCATGGTCACCCATTTACGAATTCGGATCCCGATCGCGCCGATCTTGGCTTCCTGTCCGGTCGGCGTGTCGCACCAAATTCCGACTCGACCGTCCACTGCGCGGGCGGCGACACCAAATTCGGCCAGGGCTGCGATCACCCAGTCCTCGAGCGCATGGACGAAACCGCGCACATCCGCGCTACGTCTTTTCAGGTCAAGAATGACATAGCCCACCCGCTGACCTGGCCCGTGATAGGTATGTCGGCCCCCGCGGCCCGTATCAAATACCGGAAAACGCTGGTCGAGCAGTTCCGCCGGATCGGAACTGGTGCCAGCCGTATAGAGCGGCGGATGCTCTAGCAGCCAGATCAATTCCTTGGCCGTGCCGCCCTGAACCAGCGTGTTCCGCCGCTCCATTTCGGCAAGGGCATCGGGATATTCGATCCTTTCGGGCGACCGGCGCCATTCGATATCATTGCAACCATCCATAGAAATTTCGTGCACTTTTGCTGGCCGGGTGGCAAGGGCTGGCGCTAGAGAAATTCATCCGGGAATGAAAAAATGAAGCTGAACTATATGCAATGCTGGAATGGGGCGATGGCGCTCCTCGCCGCGCATAAGGAAGCCTTGCTTGCTATCGCCGGCGTCTTCATCTTTCTGCCTACGTTGCTATTCGCCCAATTTGTCGTTCCGCCGGTTTTCAATGGCTCCGAGGAGGGAGGTGAGATAGTCGCCATCTACTCGGCCTATTTCAGCGATAACACTCTTGCCATAACGCTTTCCAATCTGGTCATCAGCTTCGGGAATCTGGCGATCTATCTGGCCCTGGCTCCCTCGCGCAACAGTACCGTGGCGGAAGACCTGGCCGATGCGCTGAAGATATTCCTGATCTATCTTGTCGCCAATCTGTTGGTTGCGGTCGTCGCCTTGCCGGGGTTTCTCCTGTTTATCGTTCCTGGACTTTACCTGACTGCCCGCTTCCTTCTCGTTCCGATCGTCATCGTCGATGAGCGCGAGCGCAGCCCGGTAGCAGCCATCAAGAAAAGCTGGGCCCTGACCAGAAACAACGGTTTTTCAATTTTGTTGTTTATGCTGATTATCGCCATTGTCGGCATGATCACCGTGGGTGTGGTGGGAGCGGTA
>CAWUKF010000130.1:0-7080 GCA_963922745.1 uncultured Sphingomonadales bacterium | reverse complement strand
CTGGTCGGCCTTGCTGCGCGCCTTGCGTCGGCCAGAGCCGATGGGCGCGCTCTCGTCGACCCAGGCACCGCCGGCATCGCCGTAGACGCCGGTTGAGGACAGATAGCCGCTCCACTGCAGCGAAGCGGCTGCGATCTCTGTGCCATATTGATCAAGCACCGGTTCGCTGCCGTCGCGGGACGGCGGTACCGAGGACAGGACATGGCTCGCCCCCGCCAGCGCCGCCAGTACCGAAGAACGGTCGTCGAAGGCCAGTGCGCCGTCCTGCGCTTCCCGGCGCGTCCCAATCACTTCCCAGCCCTCGGCGCGTAGATGATGCGCGAGCCGCAAGGCACAATAGCCCATTCCGAAGATCAGCATCCGTGCCATCGACTGCTATTCCTTTTCCAGCTTGCCCGGGTTTACCATCACCGGATTTTTGACATGATCCGCTTTCCACTGCATCGCCATCCGAACCCGCGTTGCGCCGGACGGGTGGTCAAAGAACAGCATTTCTTCCACCGGTCCCGGCTCGATCTTGCGATATTCGGAAAGGCGCATCGCGACCTTGGCAAAGCCATCGGGTTCTTTCGCGATATTGAGACCAAATCCGTCGGCCTCGCTTTCGTTGATCCGGATCAGACTGTTGAATGCCGGGGTGGCGACGAAGAAATAGACGGTGAGGATCAGGCTGAGCAAGGGGATGGCGGCCGGATCTGCGATGCTGTGCACGCCCCATCGGGTCCCGTGGCGCTCGATCAGCCGCGGTCCGAGCCGTGCGACAATGAACAGTCCCAGCGCCACGATCAGCGCCAATATCAGCACGGTTCGCCAGGTATGACCGAGCACATAATGGCCCATTTCATGCCCCATCACTGCCGCGACTTCGTCCGGACCGGTGCGCTCGAGGAGATTGTCGTTGAGCGAAATCCGGATGGTTGGCCCGATCCCCGATACATTTGCCGATATCCGCTTGTGCTGTTTGGATTGGTCAAACACATAGATATGATCGCCCGGTATGTCATATTTCCCCGCCATCGCTACGATCCGGTCGCGCAGCGGTCCGTCCGGCATCTCGGTATAATCGTTGAACAGCGGCGAGATGAACACCGGCCCGAGCAGCAGGCCGATGAACAGAAAGGCTGCGATCACACCGGTGCCCCATATCCACCATGATTTCGGGGCGCGCCGGATCACCGCAAAAATCGCCATCAGCAGCAGTGGAAAGACGATCAGCGAAATCAGCAGACCGATCATCTGTTCGCCGAACCAGCCACCGAAATCCTGGCTCATCAGGCCATATTGCCGCTCGCGGAAAAACTGCGTGTATATCGTCCAGGGAAGGGTGAGGAGGAAGCCTGCGATCACATAGGGCAGTGCATAGAGGCCGGGTTGCAGCCATTTTTTGCTCGTCACCCGCGCCGCCCAGTCGCGGAACCGTGCGGACAGGCGCGACTGGAGAATCACGAAGTCGACCAGCACGCCGATCAGCGCGGCCCACAGGATCAGCCAGTAGCCCCCCTCAAAATAGGCGTTGGATTTTTCGAGATCGGCTCCCTGCAGACTGTCGATATAGGCGCGGCTTGCCTGTTCGACATCGAAGGCCGGGGCGGTGTTCTGAGCGAACGCAGCTTCGGCCGGAAGGCCCGCCAGCAGCATGATGGAAAGAACGAAAATCAATAACCTGGACATGACCCACTCCCTTTTGCTCCAGCCATAAACGCAATTGCGTGAGGTGCAAATGGCTCTTATGGCAAGGCCATGTTAGATATTCAAAAAGCTCCGAATGACGAAATGGCCGATGCCGCGCCAGCCCCCAAGGATCCCGCAACGATCCGTCGCGAGGACTATCGCCCGCCTGCCTGGTTCGTTCCGGAAGTGGAACTGGATTTCGATCTTGCCATCGAACGTACCCTGGTCCGCTCGAAGCTCGACGTCCGCCGTTCGAAAAGTGCAACAGCCGACGAACCGCTGGTGCTGCAGGGCGATGATATCATGCCGCTTTCGGTCAAGGTCGACGGCGCAATCCGCAACGACTGGAATTTGGTGGAGGGCAATTTGGTGCTGCCGCTTGCCGGCGCATCGCATGTCGTCGAGATCGAGGTCGAGCTCGACCCGTCGACCAACACCCAGCTGATGGGCCTCTACGCCTCGAACGGCATGCTGTGCACCCAGTGCGAGGCGGAGGGTTTTCGCCGGATCACCTTCGCGCCCGACCGGCCCGATGTGTTGAGCCGCTATCAGGTGCGGATGGAAGCGGACAAGGCAAAATTTCCGGTTCTGCTGTGCAACGGCGACAAGGTCGCCGAAGGTGAGGGCGAAAATGGTCGGCACTGGGTGCAGTGGAACGATCCATGGCTCAAGCCGAGCTATCTGTTCGCGCTGGTCGCCGGTGACCTGGTCGCCAACAACGACAGCTTCACCACCCGCTCGGGGAAGCCGGTCGAACTCAATATCTGGGTGCGTGACGGCGACCTCGATCGCACCGGCCATGCGATGAAGGCGCTCAAGGATGCGATGCGCTGGGATGAAGAGACTTATGGTCGCGAATATGATCTCGGCCTGTTCAACATTGTGGCGGTCAGCGATTTCAACATGGGTGCGATGGAGAATAAGGGACTCAATATCTTCAACTCGCGCTATATTCTCGCCGACCCCGAAGTTGCCACCGACGGTGATTTTGATGGTATCGAAGGCGTGGTTGCGCATGAATATTTCCACAATTGGTCTGGCAACCGGGTTACCTGCCGCGACTGGTTCCAGCTTAGCCTGAAGGAAGGTTTCACCGTCTACCGCGACCAGAGCTTTTCCGCCGACATGGGCTCCGCCGCGCTCAAGCGGATCGAGGATGTCCGGATATTGCGCGCCGCGCAATTCCCCGAGGATGCCGGTCCGCTGGCCCATCCGATCCGCCCGGAAAGCTATCAGGAAATCTCCAATTTCTACACCGCCACCGTCTACAACAAGGGCGCGGAAGTCATCCGGATGATGAACACGCTGATGGGACCGGACAATTTCCGCAAGGGCACCGATCTCTATTTCGACCGCCACGACGGTGAGGCTGCGACTTGCGAGGATTTCGTCACCGCAATGGAAGACGGTGGCGCAATCGATCTGAAACAGTTCCGCAAATGGTACGAGACGTCGGGCACGCCGCGCGTCTCCGCTAAATTGTCCCACGATCCGCAGACCGGCACCGCGACGCTGCACTGCACGCAGAAAATCGCGCACAAGGGCGAAATGCCAACCCCTTCCGATCTGGTCATACCGCTGCGCACCGCACTGCTCGACCCGGAAACCGGCGCGCATGACGGCGAACAGCTGCTGCTGCTCGACCAGCCGGAAAAGACATTCGTGCTCGAGGGCCACAAGGACCACCCAATCCTGTCGATCAACCGCGGTTTTTCCGCTCCGATCATCCTCGAAGGCAACCACAGCGCCGAGCAGCTGGCCTTTCTGTCGGCCAATGACGATGATCCGTTCGCCCGGTTCGAGGCGATGCAGCAGTTGATGACCCATTATCTGACGGCGAAGGTGTCCGGCACCCCGGTCGACCGCGATATCATCCTGCTGGCGATCGCCAAAATCCTTGCCGACCCGTCGCTTGATCCCGCCTTCCTCGCGGAAATCATCCTGCTGCCCAGCGAAGCCTTTCTCGGCGACCAGATGGTCGAGGTAGACCCGCAGGCGATCCACGACGAGCGTGAGAAGCTACGCGGCAAGATTGGCGTGCAGTTCGAAAAGCAGTTCCGCAAGCTCTACAGATCCTGCGCGCCCGGAGAATTCTCGCTCGATCCTGACGCCCGGGCGAAGCGCAAGCTGCGCAACGTTACGCTCGGCTATCTCGCTGCCTCGTTCACCGAGAACGCCGCTGAGACCGCCTTCGAACAATATCGCGAGGCGGACAACATGACTGCCATGCAGGGCGCGCTGGGCGTGTTATCCCATCTCGATACCGAGGAGCGCGCCATGGCGTTCGAGGATTTCTACAAGCGTTTCAAGGACAATGCGCTGGTTCTCGACAAATGGTTCAGCCTGCAGGTGATGTCGCTGCGGTCCGACACGCTGAAACGGGTCGATGCGCTGTCGCGCCATCCGGATTTCACATTGTCCAACCCCAACCGCGTCCGCGCGCTCTACGGCGCCTTCACCGGCAACCAGGTCCGCTTCCACGATCCGTCGGGCAAGGGTTATCAGATGATCGCCGACATGGTGATCGCGCTCGACCAGCAGAACCCGCAAACCGCCGCGCGTTTCATCCCGGCGCTTGGCCGCTGGCGGCGCTTCGAACGCGGCCGCTCGGAACTGATGCGGCTGGCGCTGGAGAAGATCGCAGCTCAGCCGAACCTGTCAAAAGACGTCGCCGAACAGGTCCATAAGAGCCTTGCTTGATATAGCGACATCGCCGCTGCTGGCCGGAACGGCGCACGGCTTTCTGGGCCGGGCAGGGGGTGTTTCGGAAGGTATCTACAGCGGCCTCAATGTCGGCCTCGGCAGCGATGATGATCGTGACCTGATCATGGAAAACCGCCATCGTGCGAGCGAGGGCATATTGCCGGGCAGCACCCTTGTCACCGTGCACCAGATTCACAGCGCCGATGTCGTCACCGTCACCGCGCCCATAGACCCGCGGCCGCAGGCAGACGCGATGGTCACCGGCCGCCCGAACCTGCTGCTCGGCATCCTCACTGCCGACTGCGTGCCGGTGCTGTTTCATGACCGCCAGGCAAACGTGATCGGCGCGGCCCACGCTGGCTGGAAGGGCGCAATCGCCGGAGTCACCGACAATGTCCTCACCGCCATGGAAGAACTCGGTGCAGATCGTACCCATATCGCCTGCGCCATCGGCCCCTGCATCGCCCAGTCCAGCTATGAAGTGGACGCCGGCTTCCGTACAAGATTTCTTGAGGACGATGCGGCCAATGACCGCTTCTTCGATGCCGGCAAGCCCGGTCATTTTCAATTTGATATCGAATCCTATGTCGCTGCGCGTCTGCAGACGGCGGGCGTGATCAAAATCGAAAAACTCGGTCTCGACACCTACGCCCACGAGGACCGCTATTTCAGCTATCGCCGCTCCTGCCATCAAGAGGAAGCGGGTTACGGTCGCCAGATCTCGCTGATCGGGATGACGGAATAAGTTTGATTTCTACCGTCATCCCAGCGAAAGTTGGGGTTGAAACCAAAGAGGCGTCGAAGAACGGCTGACCGGTTTGACCGAGGAACAGGAGAGGGCATGAACGCACAACGCATCGGTTTGGTGGCGGGACTCGCCTTGTTTATCACCATGCTGCTCCTGCCCGTGCCCGCCTCGATGTCGACGGCTGCCTGGAATGTCGCCGCGCTGACCGTGCTGATGGCGGTCTGGTGGATGACCCAGGCGGTCCCGCTCACCGCCACCGCGCTGCTGCCGTTTCTCGCCCTGCCGACGATGGGCGTGATGACCGCTGCCGAGACCGCAAGCGAATATTATTCGCCGATCCTTTTCCTGATCCTCGGCGGGGCCTTTCTGGCGCTGGCGATCGAGCGGGTTGGCCTGCACAAACGGCTCGCGCTGGCAATCATCGGCCTGTCGGGCAAGAGCGCCTGGGGAATATTGTTCGCCTTCATGATCGCCACCGCGCTGCTCAGCATGCTGATCTCCAACACCTCGGCCACGCTGATCATGGTGCCGATTGCGCTCGCAGTGCTTGTCGCGGGCGGGGTGCAGGAAAAGGAAACCGAGGGCTTTGCCGGTGCGCTGATCATGGGCGTGGCCTTCGCTGCCTCGATCGGCGGCCTCGGTACGCTGGTCGGCAGCCCGACCAACGCGATTGCCGTCGGCCTGATCAACAAGACGCTGGGCATGCAGATCGATTTTGTCGACTGGCTCAAGTTCGGCCTGCCAATCGTGATCGTCGGCATCCCCGCCCTGGCCGGAATATTGATTGTCGTGCAAAAGGTTGGGCGTAACAGTTTTGATGGAGCCAGGGCCCGAACAGTGATCGGAGCAGCAGGTGCGTGGAGCCTGCCGGAGAAACGGCTGGTCCCGGTGGTAGCCTTCGTCGTCCTCGGCTGGCTGCTTCTGCCCGAGATCAAGCTTTTCTTCCCGGAAGGGGCGCTGCACGACGGCAGTGTTGCCATAGTCGGCGGCCTGCTCTTGTTCATGCTGCCCGACGGCACAGGTCGCAAGCTGCTCGACTGGGATGAGGCTGACCGCGCGCCCTGGGGCGTGATCATGATGTTCGGTGGCGGCCTCGCGCTCGCCGCCGGGATCATCGAGTCCGGTCTGGCCGACTGGCTTGGCCTGATGCTGGAGCCGCTCAAGTCCGTACCGGTGCTGGTGATCGCTATCGCGCTGGTCGCGCTGGTCATTCTCGTCACCGAATTTGCCTCGAACGTCGCCACCGCCAGTGGTGTCATGCCGGTGGTCGCCAGCCTGATCCTGGCCACCGGTGTCGATCCGGTGCTGTTAGCCGTCCCTGCCGCAATGGCCGCAAGCTGGGGCTTCATGCTCCCCAGCGGCACCGGTCCCAATGCCATCGCCTGGGCTACCGGCCATATCGAACTGCCGAAAATGCTGAAGTCCGGCTTCCTGCTCGATCTCGCCGGTATTCCGATCATAATCGGCTGCATCTGGATGGTTGCGGTTGTAACCAACTAGCTTTTCGTCCATGGGTTTGCCTATATTTGCAGGAACAGAGAGAAGAATATGTCCGAACATGATGATGACGTAGCCGGCATCCCGGTCACCCGCCGCATGCCCAAGACACCGATCGAAAAGATCGGCGGCCGCAAGCTGAAACCGGCGACCCTGATGATGGGTCACGGCTATGATCCGGAGCTATCCGAAGGCTCGCTGAAGCCGCCAATCTTCCTGACCTCCACCTTCGCCTTTGAAAACGCTGCCGCCGGCAAGCGCTTTTTCGAGGGTATCACCGGCAAGCGTCCGGGCGGTTCTGACGGCCTCGTCTATTCGCGCTTCAACGGCCCCAACCAGGAAATCCTCGAGGACCGGCTCAGCGTCTGGGACGAGGCCGAGGACGCACTGGTCTTTTCCAGTGGCATGTCGGCGATCACCACGGTGCTGCTCGCCAATGTCAACCAGGGCGACGTCGTCGT
>CAWUKF010000129.1:0-7182 GCA_963922745.1 uncultured Sphingomonadales bacterium | reverse complement strand
AGCGCGAAGAACAGCTCCGGCGAGAAGGACAGCATCCAGTTGCTGCCGTCGAACAGTACCCCGCCATAGCCGGCCTGCGCCCGGTCCCGGATCGCGGCATAAAGCGCCAGAGGATGGGCAGAAAAGTCCATTTCTGCCCGAAAGGTAAGATTTGCCTGATAAATATCGCCGGAAATGATATAATTTTGTACCTTTTTGAACGCCGCATCATAGGCCTCGCGCGTCATCCCGGGCTTCAGCCGGCCGAGCCAGGCGCCGTTGCGATCGGGCAGCGACTCGATCACTTGATCCTGTGACAACTCTTTGTAATCATTGAATATTCCAAACCATGCCAGCGGCGTCGGCAAATCGCTCGGCACTTTGCCCCGCAACCGCTCTTCCAGCCCCAATCCCGCCTCATAGGCCAGAAAGCCAGCAACATGCTGCCCCGCCTCCCGGGCCCGCCCCAGAGCCGCAAAACATGCTTCCAATTCTTCCATTTTATCGGCCCGGATCACCGCCACCGGGTCCCGGTAAAGCCGCGTCGGAGCGGCATCGCAGGCCCGCGCGTCGTCGAGCAGGACAAAGGGACTGTTGGTAGAAAACATGCCCCCCTCTAATTGCTTTTGTCCCGCTTCGTCCATAAACATCGCAAAACAGAAATGCAGGATGGACTATGATAGGCAATTGGTTGGGCGGCATGCTGGCAGCCACAGCGATGATCGCAACGCCCGGCCCGGTGCTGGCCGAGGATGCCGCGCCCAAGCCTGCTGCCCTAGTCGCCGACCAGATTCCCGCCGTCCCGCTGGATATGGTCGAGCGGACCCGACCCTATATGGAATATCGCACCGCCAGCTTTGTCGACTGGGACCCGAAAACCCGCGCGATGCTGGTTTCGACCCGCTTTGGCGATACCAGCCAGCTGCACCGGGTCGCCTCGCCGATGGGACAGCGCGAGCAGCTGACCTTTGCCAGCGAACCCGTCTATTCCGCCCGATATGCGCCCGACGGCTCGGCGCTATTGTTCCAGAAGGACAGCGGCGGCAACGAGGTCAACCAGATCTATGCGCTGGAAAACGGTCGCCCCAGGCTGCTCACCGACGGCACCAGCCGCAACAGCCTCGGCCCCTGGTCAAGCAGCGGCAAGCTGCTGGCCTTTGGCTCGAACAAGCGTACCGGGCTTTACAACGATATCTATCTGATGGATCCCGCTCGCCCGAACAGCGCCCGCATGCTGATCGCGTCCACCGGCGGCGGCTGGTTTCCGATCGATTTTTCACCCGATGACAAGCAGTTGCTGGTGTTCAACTATGTCTCGGTCAGCGACAACCAGCTGTATCTGATCGATCTTGCCGCCGGCGTTGCGCGCAAGCTGACCGAAAGCAGCAAGCCGGTCGGCTATGACGGACTCAAATTCGCGCCCGACGGCCGGCTCTGGGCGGCCTCCGACTATGACAGCGACGTCAAGCGGCTGGGCATTGTCAATCGCGAAACATCGGAGTTCGAACCGGTGGTGGACGAGAAGATCTGGGACATTACCGATTTCGATATCAGCAAGGACGGGCGCTGGATCGCCTTCGAAGTCAATCAGGCCGGCCGTTCGCTGCTCAAATTCTATGACACCGAAAGCGGCACGATCCGCGCCGTGGACACTTTGCCAGCCGGCGTCATCAGCGGCGTGAAATTCGCGCCATGGGGCGAGCTGGGCATCACCCTCAACAGCAACCGGACAGGAAGCGACGCCTATAGCATCAATCCGGAAACGCTGGCCGTCACGCGCTGGACCAGGAGCGAGACCGGCGGCCTCGACAGCGCCGCCAATGTGGCGCCGGAGCTGGTCGAAATAACCAGCTTCGACGGCGAGAAAATGTCCGGCTATCTCTACCGGCCCGATCCCGCAAGGCACAAGGGCAAGCGCCCGCTGATCATCAGCATCCATGGCGGCCCGGAAGGCCAGGCCAAGCCGCATTTTCTGGGCCGGAACAATTATCTGGTCAATGAACTCGGTATCGCGCTCTTCTATCCAAATGTTCGCGGCTCGACCGGCTTTGGCAAGCGATTCGTAGCCCTCGACAACGGTCCATGGCTGCGCGAGAACAGCGTGCTCGATATCGGCGCTTTTCTCGACCGCCTGCGCAAGGACCGGCTGCTCGACCGCAAGCGCATCGCCGTCACCGGCGGCAGCTATGGCGGCTATATGACGCTGGCATCGATGCTGCGCTATGGCGACAAGCTCAAGGCCGGACTGGAAGTGGTCGGCATCTCCAATTTCGTTACGTTCCTGGAAAACACCCAGGCCTATCGCCGCGATCTCCGGCGAGCGGAATATGGCGATGAGCGCATTCCCGAACAGCGAGCCAAGCTGCAGGAAATCAGCCCGCTGGCCCGCGCCAGAGACATTGCCGTCCCGCTGATGGTGGTAACCGGAGAAAATGACCCGCGCGTGCCGGAAAGCGAGGCCGAACAGATCGTGTCCGCCGTTCGTGCCAACGGGCGACCGGCCTGGCACCTGCTGGCGGAAAACGAGGGGCACGGCTTCCGCAAGAAGGCCAATGGCGACTATCAGTTCTGGACCAGCCTGCTGTTCTGGCAGAAATATCTGCTGGCGGATGGCGAGTGAACGGCAGGCTGCACCGATGACCAACCGGTTGGCCTTCCTCGCAAGCAACACCGGTTCGGACCGGCGATGACGCGGGCAATGGTCCGCGTGATCATCCTCTACGCTATAGTGCTGGCGGTCGCGGCCTTTGCGCTGGAATGGTTGCAATATGAATATTTCGCCAAAAGCTATTCGGTCGAAATCTATGTCGTTCTGATCGCCCTTGCCTTCGCCGCGCTCGGCATCTGGGTGGGGCACAGGCTGACGGCAAAAGAACCCCGCGGCCCCTTCAAAAGGAATGTCGCCGCGCTGAAGTCACTGGGCATTTCGCGTCGGGAACTGCAGGTGCTGGAAGCCCTGGCGGATGGGCAGTCGAACAAGGAAATCGCTCGCACGCTCGCGATCTCGCCCAATACCGTCAAGACCCACATCGCCCGCCTCTATGAAAAACTGCAGGTCAACGGCCGGGTGCAGGCGATCGGTGAAGCGCGCAGCCTGCATCTGATCCCCTGATCATTCCGGGTGATTCCAGCCCAATCACCCGTCTGGGTGATTTCCAAAACCCTCTTTTGATGCCATAACTGGCGCAGAAACGGGGAGGGTAAAAAACATGTCGAAAATTGCCATAACCTACGGAATCTTGTCCGGAACCATCACGATCATGACCTTGATTCTCGGTCTGATGGTTAGCGATGGCGGCAGCTTTCTGTCGTCGGAACTCTTCGGTTATCTGACGATGCTGGTGGCACTGTCGATGATCTTCATCGGGATCAAGCGCTATCGCGACCAGGAGCTGGGCGGCGTGATACGCTTTCTGCCGGCCTTCGCCACCGGCCTCGCGATCGCGATTATCGCCGGGATCATCTATATGCTGGTATGGGAATTCTATCTGACCAGCACCGACTATGCCTTTATCGACAGTTATGTGAACAGCGCGATCGAAGCGAAAAAGGCAGCCGGTCTCAACGGCGACCAGCTGGCGCGGGAAATTGCCACGCTGGAGAATTTACGGACCGATTACAGAACCTTCTATATCCGCATGCCGATGACCTTTCTCGAGATCTTCCCGGTTGGGCTGGTCATTGCCCTGCTTTCTGCGGCGCTGCTGAGAAATCCCAGAATACTGCCGGCCCGCCATTAACCAAGGAGATTGACGATGAAACTCGGTGCCTTTTCGATCAGCCTGACGGTCAAGAATATCTCGATATCGCGCGCCTTCTACGAGAAGCTCGGCTTTGCGCGATTCCACGGCGACGAAGAACAGAAGTGGCTGATCCTGAAAAATGGTGAGACCCTGGTCGGGCTGTTCGAGGGAATGTTTCCGGAGAATATGCTTACCTTCAACCCAGGATGGGATCAGGATGCAAAGAATCTCGACGATTTTGAGGATGTCCGCGCTATTCAGCAATCGTTGCTGGCAGCAGGCTTGACCCTCGATAGCCGGGCCGAAGGAAACGAAGGTCCGGCCAGCATCATGCTAACCGACCCCGACGGCAATCCGATCCTGATCGACCAGCACCGGTAACTGTCTAGTTCCGCAAATTGGGGTGATTGCCTATGCTCGCGCGGATCGCGTCTAGCGCTGGCCTACGCATCGCCGATTTCTGATAGGCATAAGCATGGCCCGGCAATTTAGCCAGCTGGCCAGCAATTGTGGTGGCCTGAGCGACCACCTGATCCGGTTCGACCAACATATCGAGATATCCGGCTTCTACCGCGCCCTTCGGGTCGTATATAAATGCCTGGATCATCGCGCGGGTCTGGTGCAGCGGACTGAGCCGGTCGCGCGCCAGTTCAACCGCAAATACCGGCAGCGTCATGCCGGTGATCGATTCATTGGCACCCAGCTTATACTCACCGGCTGCGCCGATCCGGGTGTCGCAGGCCATCAGCAGGAACACACCCATGGCGATGGCATGGCCGGTACAGGCGGCGACAATGGGGCGCGGTCCGCCATAGAGACGGAGTATCAGTTCCGAAGCCCGGTCAAGCAATCGGACGGAATCATCTCGCGTAAAACTGCCCATCATGCCGAGGTCGAATCCACCGGAGAAGCGCCCTTCGCGGCCTGCCAGCACGATCGCCTTGGCATCGGCCTCCGCCTTGTCGAGCGCGTCGTTGAGTGACTCCATCAATTCGAAATTGACGGCATTGGCCTTGCCATCGTCCATGGTGATTAGGGCCACATCATTCTGGATATCGACGGAAATGCTCATTGCCTATCTTCCTCGCGCTCATTTAATCAGTCGGTTAAACCTATGCGCAAATTTCGGCAGGTCAATCGCAAAATTGGCGGGTCAGGTAGCCACCGAGCGGCCCGGAAGCCCGCAGGTGAAGATGCCGTAACGGCAGGCCGTTCAGGCCAGCTGCCCTAATATTTTCGACAAGCGGTCGACATCTTCCGGGTCATGATAGAGCGCGAAGCCGATCCGCAGAACATCCCCGCGGACATCGGTCATGACCTGCTGGCTGTCCAGCGCAGCGTGGAGCGCCGCAGCCCCGTCGCCCCGAAAGGCAAGAAAACGGGCATGAGGACCGCCGTTCAGCGGGTTAAGCAGGTCGAAGCCGACCATTGGACTTTCAGCCAGAAAGCGGGCCTGCAGGTTGGTGACATGGTCGGCAATCACCGCCGTGGTCAGCCCCTCGCTCAGCAGCATATTCTGCACCGCGTTGAATCGGTAGAGACCCGAGGGATCGAAAGTGCTGCCCAGAAAGCGACGACCATCGGGCGCATAGCCGACATCGCCAGGCGGCAGGGCAAGATCGTCGAAAGCGGCGTACCAGCCCGTCACCACAGGCCGTTCTGCATAGCCTACCGGCGCATGCAGAAAGCAGACCCCTTCCCCGGCCATCGCATATTTATAGCCGCCGGCGAGATAGAATATCCGGTCGCTAATGGACGACAAATCGGTCTCGACGGCCATGAAGCCATGATAGCCGTCGATCACCACCCATGGGCCATCGGGGCGCGCCAGCTCCGCCAAGCCGTCCAGATCGGTCAGGATGGTCCCAGAATTGAACAATACCTGGCTGGCGAAGATCAGGTCAAACTGTCCGCTGTGGGCGGTTTCCAGCAATGTCTCCGGCGGCACCGTTTCGAGCAGCACCTCGCCTGCCTCGACCCAGCGGGTCATTTGTCGGCGAAAGCTGTGAAACTCGCCGTCGGTCGCCAGCACCCGGGCCGGCCTGGTGGGGATAGCAGACAACAGGCGCACGATAAAATCATGCGTATTGGGAGCGAAACATAACGTCGCGGGATCGGGTAGCTTCAACTCATCCGCAAGATGCTGCTGCGCTTCCGACCAGACCGGCCCCATGATCCTGTCCCATTTATGATCGGCCAGAGTCGCCGCATCTTCCCAGGCGGCCATATGGCCTGCGTAGCTCGCATCGGGCCAGAGATGGTGGCTGTGGGCGGCGAAGTGCAGACAATCCGGATTGGCCGCCAGCGACCGGGAAAACAGATGTTTCCAGCTCACAGCTGGGTCCGCAACGACCATAGTTCGGGAAAGGCGCGCTTACCCACCGTGCTTTGCAGATAGGGCACACCCGCCGTTCCGCCCGTACCCATCTTGCCGCCAATTATCCGCTCAACGGTCAGCACATGCTTGTGCCGCCAGGTCGCCATGGCGTCGTCAAGATCGACCAATTTTTCGGCCAGCTGATAGAGTTCCCAATATGTTTCGGGATTGCGGTACACCTCGAGAAAAGCCGCCTCGACCTGTTCGGATGGCTGATGAGGCTTGGCAAAATCCCGGTCCAGCAGTTCCGGTGCGATATTGAAACCGGCCCGGGCGAGCGCCGCGATGGCTTCGTCCCAGATGCTCGGCTGATCAAGCGCCGCCTGCATCGCAGCCTGCGCTTCGGGCCGGTCCTCCTGATATTTCAGAAAGGCCTTGTCCTTGAGGCCAAGCATATATTCGACAGTGCGGAACTGATCGGATTGAAAACCGGAACTGGGACCCAGCACATGGCGGAAACGGGTGTAATCGCTTGGCGTCATGGTCGACAAGACATCCCAGCTCAGCGTCATCACCGCCTGAATACGGCTGACGCGGGCCAGCGCCTTGTAGGCCGGCACCAGCGCGTCGCTCTGAACCTGCCGCTTGGCCAGCCGCAGCTCGCGGATGATCTGCTTCAGCCAGAGTTCCTTGGTCTGGTGGATGATTATGAACAGCATCTCGTCATCCAGATCGGACCGGGGATGCTGTGCATCGAGTAGCGTATCAAGCGCGAGATAACGCGCATAGGTCATGGTGGATTGTTCGGTCATGAGAAATAGTAACGCCCCGCAGCGCCGATGGGAAGAGGCGGCTAGACGACCGCTTCGCTTTCTCGTCTCGATATACGGATACCTTCTTCGGCGGTGGTCAATCCTTCACGGACCAGCGCTCTGGCGGCGGAGCCGAGATTGGGTTGGCGTAGAAAAGCGTGGGAAGCGATGCGTGCCTCATCACCGCCATCATTGATCAGCTTTCTGAGCGTGTCATCGATACGGATGGCCTCGAACACGCCGATGCGCCCCTGGAATCCGGTATGGTTGCAATGGTCGCAGCCGGTCTCTCGGTAGACCACCGTGCCATTGTCAAAGCCGAGCAGCGAGG
>CAWUKF010000128.1:0-7201 GCA_963922745.1 uncultured Sphingomonadales bacterium | reverse complement strand
CGCGAGCGCTGCCGTCTCCGGCGCCACCAAAGCCCGGCGTCGTGATTGAGGGCGGCGTGCCGGAAAGCTGTCCGTTCAGCGCTGCGAGCGATGCGGATGCCTGGCTGAGCTGCGAATCAATCTGACCCAGTTCTGCCCGGGCCGCCTCCATCCGTTGGCTGATCGAGCCGATCCCCGGCAGCAGACCGAGATTTTCGGTCTCGAACTGAACCCGCTTCTGCTCCACTTCCTGAAGCTCTTTTTCCCGTTGCGCGAGCTGGGCATCGAGAAACTTGATCGTCTGGCTGGTTTCATCGCGATCACCGGACAGATTTTCCTCGACAAAAATGTCGATCATTTTCTGCACGATGTCACGGGCCAGAACGGCATTTTCTGCATCAGAGAGATTACTGACCGACGATTTGGCGGTAATCTCGAACAGATTGTCTTTTTCGGATTTGATTTCGATATTCTTGCGAAGCGTCTCGACCTTGCTCGCCAGCTCGCGATCCGATGAAACGGAATCGTTGAGCGCCGTGCCGCGGACAACCTTTTCCAGGTTGATGGTAGACGTCAGCGTTCCCTGAACACGCTCCATATTCTTCTTGCGCTCGCGCGCATCCACACCAACCTTGTCGGAGAGGATCGACTGCATCTCAACAGAAATGCGCGCCTTCGATTCATAGCTGTTGGGAATCAGCGCGACCACCAGCCAGCCCAGAAGGCACAGTCCCCAGGCCACGGCCAGCGCCAGCCAGCGCCGGTTCCAGACGCTATGCAGAGCTATTTTGAGTTCGTCGTAGAGACCGTTCATCTGTCTATTCGATTCCTGTCTGGGAAAGCCAAAGGCGGATCAAAACATGCTTTCCGGAATGATGATCACGTCACCCGGACGCAGCATCACATTGGCGCTGGTTTTTCCCTTCTTCATCAGATCGTCGATGCGCAGGGCAAATTCCTTCTGCTTGCCGGTACCCCGGTCAAACCGGATCAGCCTGGCGCGATTGCCCGAGGCAAATTCGGACATGCCACCGACGGCAATCATCGCGTCGAGCAGCGTCATATTGGCGCGGTAGGGGATCGAAGCCGGTTTTTCCGTCGCGCCTACCACCCGGATCTGCTGGGAAAAGGTACCGGAGAAATTGTTGACGATGACCGAAACCAGCGGTTCGTTGATATATTGCGACAGCTGCAGCGTCAGGTCCTCCGCCAGCATCGACGGTGTCTTGCCGACCGCAGGCATGTCGGTGATCAGCGGCGTGGTAATCCGGCCATCGGGGCGTACCTGAACCTTTGCTCCCAGTTCGGGATTGCGCCACACAAATATCGTCAGTTCATCAAGCGGCCCGATCACATATTCTTCCCCCGGTCCTTCCTGCATCGACACGAAGGATGCGGTTGGGAGCTGCGGGCCACTGGAACTGCCCGAACATCCGGCGACCGCCAGTGACGTCATTCCGGCACCGATCATCAGTTTGGCCAAGTGCTTGTTTTTGATAGCAGAACGCATTTTTTCACCTCGTTTAAACCCTCAGGCAAAGCACCGGTATTCCGCAGAAAACCGGCAATTCACGCAAAGTCACGAGATAGCTATGCTGGAAAATAGTGAATATAGCGTTAGGATTAGGTGAATTTGAGATGAACGCGTGCGGCCGGACCATGCCGCCAGATATTGATTATGCGACCAAAATTTCCTTCGCCGCGCCCTGGCCGAGAAAATTGGCCGGGCTGGCCGTTGCGCCATAAGCACCGGCGCAGAATATCGCGACAATATCGCCAACATCCGCTCTCGGCATCGCGGCATTGTCGCTCAAGCGATCGAGCGGTGTGCACAGACAACCTACAATCGAGACCGTTTCCTCCGCTTCGGCGGCGAACCGGCTGGCGATGGCGGCGGGATAATTGCGCCGCACAACCGTGCCGAAATTGCCGCTCGCGGCAAGCTGATGATGCAGGCCGCCATCGGTGACGAGGAAGGTCTGCCCCTGGCTTTCCTTGCGATCAACGATGCGCGTGAGATAGACTCCGGCCTCACCGACAAGATAGCGGCCCAACTCGATGGCAAATTGCGTCGTCGACAAAATATCCGGCAATTGCGCCAGTTGCTTGGCCAGGGCCTGCCCGACCTTGCCGATATCCAGTGCTTCATCTCCCGGGAAATAGGGAATTCCGAAGCCGCCGCCCAGATTGACATGGTCCGGTGAACGACCGATCGCCGTGGCCAGTCGCGCGGCAAGATCCAGCGTCTGGGCCTGCGTCTCGATAATGGCATCGGCACTCAGTGCCTGCGAGCCGGCGAAAATGTGAAAGCCCCGCCACTCGGCACCCGCATCCAGCAGCCGTTTCACTACCGGTGCGACCTGCTCGATATCCATCCCGAACGGCTTGGCTCCGCCGCCCATTTTCATGCCAGACCCCTTCAGGTCGAAATCCGGATTGACCCGGATCGCCAGCCGCGGCCTTTTGCTTAGGGTTTTTCCGATCTGCAGCGCCCGTTCGCATTCTCCGGGCGATTCGATATTGATCGTGACGCCGGCCTGGATGGCCAGCTGCAGCTCCTCGTCTCTTTTCCCCGGACCGGCAAAACTGATCTTTTCAGGCGCAGCGTCTGCCGCCAGCGCCATCCGCAATTCGCCGCCGGACGCAATATCGATCCCGTCGACCAAACCCACCATATGGCGGAGCACCGGCTGGAAAGGATTGGCCTTCATCGCATAATGCAGATGCAGCGCATCGGGCATCGCCGCGCGCAGCTGCGCCATCCGCGCATCGAACATCGCTGCGGAATAGACAAAGAGCGGAGAACCATGTTCCGATACAAGCACGCTGGCCTTGCGGCCACCGATGGCGAGTTCGCCCTCGATTGTCTGATATCCCGACGGGATCGGCCCGGTGGGTTTGGTTTTAATCATTCGATATCCATGCTGGCCAATAAATTGCGGTCCAATTTCCCGTTGGGATTCTTCGGGAATTCGGACAGCAGCACAATATCCTTGGGGTGCATAAAATTCGGTAAATTCTGTTTTAAATAGTTTGCGAGCTGTTCCGCGACCGAGGTCGATGCGGGGCCGCGTTCCGACGGTCTGACGAACAGGCGGATCGCCTGCCCGAGCCGTTCATCCGGGATTCCGAGGGCCACCGCTTCCGCGACCAGTCCCGATTCGACTGCGATTTCCTCGATCTCGGTCGGACTGATCCGGTTGCCAGAGCTTTTGATCATCGCGTCATCCCGGCTGACGAAATAGAGCAAACCGTCCTCGCCGCGCTTCACCGTATCCCCCGAAAATACCGCCATGCCGCCATAGTTCGATGCGGAAGGCGCGTTTTTGAACCGTTGCGCGGTGCGCTCGGGATCCTTCCAATAGCCTTGCGCCACCAGCGGTCCGCAGTGCACCAGTTCGCCCGCCTGGTCAGGATCGGCGATGGCTCCGGCTTCGTCGACCACCAGGATTTCGGCAAAAGGAATCGCCCTGCCCATGCTCGTTGGATTATCGTCAATCAGCGAGGGATCCAGATAGGTCGAGCGGAAAGCCTCGGTCAGTCCGTACATCGCATAGATATCGGTCTTCGATCCGAAGATCGACCGCAGCTGCCTGACCAGAGTCGGAGTCAGCGCGCCGCCGCTATTGGTCAGCCGCCGCATGGAGGCAACCGCTTCATTCGGCCAGTCATGCTCGACCAGTTGCACCCAGAGCGGCGGCACCGCCGCCAGCGTGGTGATCCGTTCCCGGGCACAGGCTTTCATGACGTCACGCGGCGTCAGATAATCCAGCGGCACCGCGCATCCCCCGGCGGCCCAGGTCGAGAGCAGCTGGTTCTGGCCATAGTCGAAGCTGAGCGGCAATACGCAGATCGTGCGGTCGTCCGACGACAGCTTGAGATATTCCGCCACGCTGAGCGCGCCCAGCGTTAAATTGGCGTGACTGAGCATGACGCCTTTCGGGCGACCGGTGGAACCACTCGTATATAATATGGCGGCCAGGTCGCTGATATTTGCCGCGCTCGGGGCCAATGGCGTGTCGACGGAAGCAAGCGCCTCTTCCACCTCCCGATCCTCGAACAGGTGACAATTTTCGCTGATGTCGCTCCCGTCCAGCGTCTTGAGACGCCCGGCATTGCTGACCAGCAATCTCGCACCGCTATCCGCGACAATATATCCAACCTGGGCCTGCTTGAGCAGCGGATTGATTGGCACATGGACGAGCCCCGCACGCGCCGCTGCCAGCGGCATCAGGCAGGCCAGCTCGGTCTTGGACAGCCATGTTGCAACCCGGTCGCCTTTTCCCGCGCCCTGGTGCTGCAACCATGCCGCCAGCGCACCGATACGATGATTTAACATATTGTAGCTAAGGATACCCGAGCGCGTCACCAGAGCCTCTGCGTCCGGATTTTTGCCTATCGCCAGGTGGTCCAACGGAAATGCGGCGTTTTCTGGATTGGTGTTCAATGTTTTGACCTATGGGAAAAAGAGCAGATTTGTGACAGATACGACTTTAGCCATGACAAGCGAATATCATAGCAATTTCCAGTCGGTGCAAGCCATTGCGGGGGAAAAACTCGGGCGCTCGGCCCAGAAATCCCTGTTCGACCGGATCGACTGGCTCAAACCGCTGCACGAACTGTGCTTGCCGGACAAGTCTCCCCTGATTGTCCACAGTCAGGAGGGCGAAGCCGAAGCATGGATATTTCTGATGAAGACCGGCCTCGGACGTCACGCCGCTCTCGCCAACTGGTATAATTTCACCTTTCGTCCGATATTCCTGGGCGAATATGACGAGGTCACGAAACTGGCACTGCTCGCGAAGCTTGCCAAAAAGCTGGCTTCGAGTTCCCACCATATTGAGATCACCCCGGTTCCGGACGAGGATTTCGCCGCAAGCCTCACCGAGCGGGCGTTTGAACAGGCCGGCTGGATCGTTTTCCGGTCCAAGGCGGATGACAATCACATCCTGAATGTCAAGGGCCGGACTTTCGATCAATATTGGAGCGAACGCCCCGGCCAGTTGCGCAACACGGTCCGGCGGAAGGAGAAGAAAAATCTCGTTTCGATCCGGATCGAAACGGAATTTTCGGACGATGACTGGAATGATTATGTCTCGGTTTACGAGCGCAGCTGGAAACCCGAGGAAGGCAATCCCGAATTTCTGAGAACGCTCGCCCGCCACGAGGCCGCCGCGGGCTGTATGCGCCTGGGACTGGCCTATATCGATGGCGAACCGGTCGCCGCCCAGTTCTGGACCGTCGAAAATGGCGAGGCCCTGATCCACAAGCTCGCGCATGTCGAGGATGCCACGAAGTCATCTCCCGGAACCCTGCTGTCGGTCGCAATGTTCCAGCATGTGATCGATATCGACCATGTCAGCCTGATCGATTTCGGAACGGGAAATGACGGTTATAAACGCGAGTGGATGGAGGAGGTCCGGGATCGCTATCGGCTGGAGTTCTTCTGGCCCAACAATCCGCTGTCCTGGCTACCAATTTTGCGACACTATCTCTCCGGCCTTGCCGGAAGGCGTGCTTCGCTTTAGGGAAGCGCCGTTATCCGGGATTCGGGGGTTTTTGAATGCATAACAAGGTCGAGTTAACGCCGGAAGCCGCCGTGCGTGCCGTGATGCGGGACATATTGGGTCTCAGCGAAGAGCAGGTCGCCGAATTCACGGCAGATACCGAGCTTTTCGGTGCTCTCCCCGAATTGGACAGCATGGCCGTCGCCGGCTTGTTGACCGAGCTTGAAGATCGTCTCGATATCGTGATCGAGGATGATGAGGTCGACGGCGAACTGTTCGAAACCTTTGGCAATCTGGTCGCCTTTGCCGAGATGAAAGTCACGGAGTGACCTCCCTGCCGGCATTCGTCGACTACGAATTTGCGGGCCGCAAGGAGCTTTGTTTGTGCAGCGCGGCCCCGTCTTCACGCCGGGTCATGCTGGTTCCACCATTGTTCGACGAAATGAACCGGATGCGCAAGCTGCTGGTCGACGTCATGCGTTCACTGGAGACCATGGAAATCGGCAGCTTTCTGCCCGACCTGCCCGGCACCAACGAAAGCCTCATCCCGCTCGAGCAGGTCACATTATCCGATTGGCAAGAGGCCCTTCAGACCTGCGCCCGGCAGCATGATATCTCCCATATCGCATCATTCCGGGGCGGCGCTCTGACAATCGCCGGAATGCAGGACGCCGGGCACTGGATGTTCAGCCCGGTGAAAGGCGCAACCATATTGCGGACGATGATGCGAACCAAAGTTGCGGCTGACCGCGAATCGGGATTGAGCACCAGTCTCGCCGATCTGACCGCGCAGGCCGGAGACGGCTCGCTCGAACTGGCCGGAAACATCCTCGGCTCAGCACTGTTCGCGCAGCTGAACGCCGCCGATATCCCGGAAATGGAACATCAACGGATCGTGCGCCTCGAATCCGACGGCAAGCCCGCCGACAGTCATATCCCCGGATCGGCATTGTGGCTTCGCGCCGAACCGGATGATGACCTCGCCATGTCCTCGGCCATCGCCCGCGATATTGCGGGATGGATGGGGCAATGACTCGCAGCTTTCATCCTATCCCCTGCGCCGGTGAGACCTTGGCAGCGACCCTGGATTCTGCGTCGGGCTCGACCGCATTGCTGATTGTCAGCGGCGGCAATGAAATCCGGTCTGGCGCTCATGGCGGCATGGCGCATCTGGCTCTGCGAATCGCGGAGCAAGGCTTCCCCGTGCTTCGCTATGACCGCTGTGGAATTGGCGAAAGCACCGGCCAGAACAGCGGTTTTTTGGGCAGCGCCGAAGAGATTGCGGCAGCCGTCAAATTTCTCAGGCACGACCAGCAGGTCCAGAAGATCATCGCGTTCGGCAATTGCGATGCGGCAACCGCGTTGGCCCTGTTCGGACCCGAAGCCGGTATTGACGGTTACGTCCTGGCCAACCCCTGGGTAATCGAAACGGACAATGAAGCGGACGCCGACGAACCGACAATCTCTTCCGCCGCCATCCGTGCCCGCTATTGGGACCGGATCAAAAATCCGCGATCGATCATCGACCTGCTATCCGGCAAGATCGATCTCAAAAAACTGCTGAAGGGCCTCCGGCAGGCCTCGCGATCAGAAAACAATAGCGCGCTTTCCCTGCGGCTGCGCGATGCGCTTTCCGGACTGGAACAGGATACCCGGATTTTGCTGGCGAAGCGCGACACCACCGCACGTGCCTTTCTTGCTGCCTGGAACAGCGC
>CAWUKF010000127.1:0-7269 GCA_963922745.1 uncultured Sphingomonadales bacterium | reverse complement strand
AGCTTGGCCAGCATCTGCCCGAGGTTGGACGCCGCCGCGGTGTGGACCAGCGCTTCATGGCCCTCGGCCCGCATCGTGTTGAGAAAGCCCTGTACGGTCATCGGATTGACGAACAGCGAAGCGCCTTCCTTCGCCGGTGCGCCTTCGGGCAGCGGCACGCACATCATCGTCGGCATCACCCGGTGGGTGCGATACATTTCGCCGCCGACAATGGTCACGACCTTGCCCATCAGCGCCTGCGCGGCATCGGACGAGCCGGCGGCGACCACGGTGCCAGCGCCCTCGTTGCCGGCCGCCAGCTTCTTCCCCGCCCGGCCCTTGAAGAAAGGCTGCATCGCGGCGTCGACATCGGCAACCAGCGCCGGATGACCGTCGACAGTCTCGCTGCGCACCGTATCCATATTGGCAGCCGCGGTCAGCAGGCCGAGATCGGACGGATTGATCGGCACCGCCTCCATCCGCACAACCACTTCATGCTCCTTGGGCTCGGGCACGTTATAGGGCTCGACCGACAGGATCGATTTTCCGTCCTCGGTTACGGTGGTGAACAGCTGCTTGGCGTCTGGAAACTGGCTCATAGGAATATTTCTCTCTCTGTTATCTTTCTAGAATTCTTGTGCGGCGCTGATCGCGCCCGGTCTTTTGGTGATGCCGAAAAATTCGCTCACCCTCACATCGATAATCTGTTTCGCAGTTTTTGCTTCATCAATCAAATTCCTTGCATCAACCCATCGGATACATAATTTCCCGGCTGATCTTGTAGATCCGCTTCATGATCTCGTCGCTGAGCACCAGATCGGCGGCAGCAAATATCTCGGGCAGCTGGTCGGTGTGGGTTGCACCGACAATAGTCGAAGCGACAAAATCATGTTGCTTCGACCAGGCGGTCGCCAGCGTCACCGGGGCGACGCCGAGTTCGTCGGCGATCGCCATGAAGCGCTTGGTCGATTCCTCGGTCTTCGGATTGACGAACCGCTCGGCCATTTTCGCCTGCCGCCCGCCCATTTTCAGATAAGCGGAGAAGCGCGCGCCTTCGGGCATCGCGCCATCATTATATTTGCCGGACAGGGCGCCACCGCCGAGCGGCGAATAGGGGATCAGGCTGACCCCTTCCTGCCGGCAGACCTGCGCCAGTTCATCCTCGAACCGGCGGTTGTTCATGCTGAAATTATTCTGGATCGTGCAATAGCGGGTGACGCCCAGCCGCTCGGACGCCTCAAGCGATTTCATCAGGCCCCAGCTGGTCTCGTTGGAGCAGCCGATGGCGCGGATCTTGCCCTTGCGAATTTCTTCGTCGAGCACTTCCATCGTTTCGTCATAGGCAGTGCCATGGTCGGGCCAGTGAGTCTGGTAGAGATCGATATAGTCGGTCTGCAGACGCTTCAGACTGGCATCGAGCGCTCTCACGATATTGTGCCGGTCCATTGCTGTCATGCCAGCACGCTGCGATGACTGTATCCATCCATGGCTGGGCCCGGATACCTTGGTCGCGATGATCAGGCTGTCGCGATCCTTGCCCTTCAGCCAGCGCCCGACGATATTCTCGGTCTCCCCGGCCCATTCCCGCTTGGGCGGCACGGGGTAGTTTTCCGCTGTATCGAAGAAATTGATTCCCGCCTCGACCGACTCATCCATGATCCGGTGCGACATCGCTTCGTCGGCACCGCTGCCAAAGGTCATCGTCCCCATGCAAATTTCGGATACATGGATCGGGCTTCGGCCCAGGCGGCGTGTTTTCATGCAAATATCTCCGGGAGTTTGGCGATGGACTTAACTGTGCAGTTAGGCAGCATAGCCCGCATGGGTTGCGAAATGCAATGCAATTTCTCGGATCGCTAGCCCGCCTGGCCGAGCACCAGACAGGCGAGAAACATCAGCAGGCCGGCAAAGCGGTTGGACCGGAACTTGGCCAGCGCATCATCGCCCTCGCTGCTTTTCAGCGTGACCACTTGCCACAGCAGATGCAGCCCCAGCGGCACCAGCGCCACCAGACCCAGCCATTGCGGCCGCAGCATCCAGAAGGCAGCAGCCCAGCTGGCCAGCGCTATCAGGTAGAAGGCCAGCACGCCGAACCGGACATTGTCGCCGAGGCGCAGCGCGCTGGACCGGATACCGACCAGCGCATCATCCTCGCGGTCCTGCAGCGCGTAGATCGTGTCATAGCCAATCACCCAGAAGATCGATCCGGCATAGAGCAGGATCATCGCCCAGTGAAACGCGGCATCGATTGCCAGCCAGCCGACCAGCGCGCCCCAGCTGAACACCAGCCCCAGCCAGGCCTGCGGCCACCAGGTGATGCGCTTCATAAACGGATAAGCAGCGACCAGCGCCAGGCTGCCCAGCGCCACCAGCTTGGCGGTGCCATTGATCTGCAACCAGACGATCAGTCCGATCAGGCACAGGATGCCGAGCCATATCCACGCTGCTTTCAGCGATACCGCGCCGCTGGCCAGCGGCCGCGACCGGGTCCTCGCTACCTGCCGGTCGAGATCGCGGTCAACGATATCATTATAGACGCAACCCCCGCCGCGCATCGCAACCGATCCGAGCAGCAGCCAGAGCAGCAAATCCCACCGTTCGATTGCCCCGCCCGCCAGCGCCACACCCCAGGCACAGGGCCAGAACAACAGCCACCAGCCGATCGGGCGATCAAGCCGGGCAAGCATGGCATAAGGCAGCGCCGCAGAAGGCAACAGGCCAACGAGGCCCTTGTGCTGCGTATCGGGAACGATATTTTGAAAGTCGGATGACATCAGCGGCTTATACCGTTAGTCCCGAGCTTGTCGAAGGACGTTTTTCGACCGATAGCCGCACTTCGACAGGCTCAGTGCTAACGGTTTTGGAAATTCGAGAACTGCCATGCCCGCAACCCCCGCCTATCCCCCGCATAGCGCCCCGCGCCTGTTCGTGGATGCCGAACTGGACGAAGGTGCCGAGATCCGCCTGGACGGCAGTCATGCCCATTATCTGCTCAAGGTCATGCGGATCAGGCAGGGCGATCCGGTCAAGCTGTTCGATGACCGCACCGGCGAATATCTCGCCCATGCCAGCGCCCTGGGGAAACGCGATCTGATACTGGCGATCGACGGCAAGACCCGCGAACGTGAACATGTCCCCGATCTGTGGCTGTGCACCGCACCGATCAAGAAAGACCGGTTCAACTGGATCGTCGAAAAGGCAACCGAACTGGGCGTGGCCAAGATCGTCCCGGTGCAGACCGAACGCACCCAGGGACAGGGCCTCAAGCCGGAGAAATTGCGCGCCCATATGATCGAGGCAGCGGAACAATGCGAGCGTACCGCCCTGCCGGTGCTGGATCCGCTGATGAAGCTGACCGATCTGCTGGAGCATTGGCCAGCGGATCGCCATCTGTTCTTCGCTGACGAGCGCATCCATGCGACCGGCGAAGGCAGCTTCCGCAAGGCGCTGGTCGCGCACGCCGGCCCCGCCGCGATCCTGATCGGACCCGAAGGCGGCTTTTCCGACTCGGAGAACGAGAGCATCCGCGCCCTGCCCCAATCCGTACCAGTATCGCTGGGCCCCAGGATATTGCGCGCCGACACCGCCGCTTTGGCGGCGATCAGCCTGTGGATGGCAGGCCGCGGGGACTGGACGCCGGGCTAGGCATTGATCTTCGCTTCCGCCAATCCACGACTGGACAACCGCATCATCGCTGCATGGTTAACCATAAATTAGCCCCTTCTGGATATGGGAAGGCATGAATTGGGGACAATCTTTCGGGGGCCAGAGCCGATTGACAGTTCGCAGCACCCTCTGGGGATGGCTGTGTCTGTGCCTTATCGCGCTATGGCCAGCCAGCAGCGCATCGGCCCAGACGGTCAACACCTATTCCAACAGCAGCACGATCGCGATCCCGGACAATGCCTGTCCTGCGACGGTCAACCGCACGTTCAGCGTCGGCACCAGCTACGCGGTGGGCGATGTCGATATCGGCATCCTGCTCGACCATACCTACCGGCGGGATCTGGAAATCACCCTCACGTCGCCAACCGGCACCACGGTTACGCTGATGGACTATGTCGGCGGCAGCGCCAACAATCTCAATGTCAGATTTGACGACGAAGCGACCGGTGGCTCCATCACCTCGCACACCGGCACCGACCCGTTGACGCCGGTCTATAACAGCACGAAAACACCGCAGAGCAGCCTGTCTGCCTTTGACGGCGAAAATGCGCAAGGCACCTGGACGCTGAAAATCTGTGACCAGCAGGGCATAGATACTGGGTCCTTTCGCCGCGCAGATCTGTATCTGACCCAGCCACCGCCCTTCGCCGACCTGTCCCTGACCCAGAGTTTCGGCGCAACCTCTTCCAACACCGGTACCTACACGCTGTCGGTCACCAATTCGGCGGCCTCGTCGCTGACCGCCACCGGGGTCACGGTCACCGATAATCTACCCAGCGGTGTGAGCCTCAGCAGCACCTCGGGCACCGGCACCTACAGCGGTGGCATCTGGACATTGGGCACGGCGATCGCCCCGGGTCAGACCGTCACCATCGAACTGGCGGTCGTCATCACCGCCACATCCGGGACCATCACCAATGTAGCGCAGATTCGCAGCTCATCCGCCTTTGACTTCGATTCGACGCCCAACAACGGAATCCCGAGCGAAGATGATTATGCCAGTGTCAGCTTTACCGCTGGTGGTCGACTGCCCGGCTATGTCCCGCCGCTGACCTCGGTCTGTCCGCTGGGCAACCAGCTGAATTTCAGCTGGTCCACCCCGACCGCATGGTCGCCGTCCGGTTCACTGAGCCACAGCTACAGCGTTACCGGACTCGGCAATATTGCCTTCAGCGTCACCGCGCCGCCAAACGGGTTCACCAACGGCACGCCGGCAATCACGACCGACAACAGCGGCGGCGGAGCAGCCGGCACCCAGGCCCTCTATTTCTACATGAACAACGGCAATGAAACGCACACGTCCAGCACGACACTGACTCTGCCGACTGCGGTACCCGGCCTCCAGTTCAAGATTTTCGACATCGACTATGCCGCCAATCAATTCACCGACAAGGTGACGATAACCGGCACCTATAATGGCGCGACCGTGTTACCGACCCTGTCCAACAATACCGCCAACTATGTCAGCGGCAACAGCGTGATCGGCGACGGCGCATCCGGCGCAACGGATCCCTTTGGCAATGTCGTCGTGACCTTCACCTCGCCGGTGGACTCGGTGACCGTAGTATATGGCAATCATCTGCCGACAACACCGACGTCATCCGGCAACCAGGCCATGTCGATCCACGATTTCACATTCTGCCGTCCGACTGCGGCGGTGAGTGTCACCAAGATCAGCTCGATCCTGAGTGATCCGGTCAATGGCACCACCAATCCCAAGCGCATTCCCGGTGCGGTCGTGCAATATTGCATCCTGGTCACCAACGGCGGCTCGGCCACCGCCAATTCGGTCGTCGCAACCGACAGCCTGGCCGGCCCGTTCACCTATACGCCCGGATCGATGAGGAGCGGCAGCAATTGCGGCTCCGCGGTCACGGTAGAGGATGATAACGCAAGCGGCAGCGATGAAAGCGACCCCTATGGAGCCTCCATTACCGGTTCCGCAATCGCGGCGAGCGCCGCCAGTCTGGGTCCGGCGAGCAGCTTTGCCCTGACCTTCAAGGTCACGCTGGACTAGCCTCGGCGTTTCAGCCGTACCAGTATTTCGTCCAGCGAAGAGAGAAAGCGAGACCGGTCCGTCTTGCCGAACGGCGGCGGTCCGCCAATATTCTCGCTGCCCATGCCGGCGCGCAGGTCGGCCATGATCGCGCGCGTCGCCACTGCCGCTCCGATCGAGTCGGCTGTAAAGGGCTTGCCATTGGAGCCGAGCACGGCAGCGCCCGCCTTCACGCAGCGATCCGCCAGCAAGATGTCGGACGTTATCACGACCGAGCGGTCGCTGGTCCTCTCCGCAATATAATCGTCCGCCGCATCAAAGGCATCGCTGACCACCACCCGGCTGAACAGCGGGTGCGCCGGCACCCGGAACGGGCTGTTGCTGACGATCACCACCGACACCCCGTGCCGCTCGGCCACCCGGTAGATTTCATCCTTCACCGGGCAGGCGTCTGCATCAACGAGAATGGTGATGGCGTCCGTCATCAATCGTTTCAGTCGGCTTTCGGACCGCCGGATCTTGCACCTTCAAAGGGACGCTTTCCGCGGTGCGGCTTCTTGTTGCCACCGGCAAAATTGCCCTTGCCGCCGGGTTTGCGATCGCCCTTGAAATCGGACTTCTTCTTTTTGAAGCCGTCGCCAAATTCACGCTTTGGTCCGCCGCCATCGGAACCGCCTTCACCCTCAGGCTTGCGCTTCTGGTAAGGCTTGCCGCCACCCGGCTTGTCCCCGAACTTCTTGTCGCCGAACTTGTTCTTGCCAAATTTCTTGCCGCCAAATTTCTGGCTGGCATTGCTGTAATCGCGCTTGCCGGACGCATTGTCGCCGCGGCCGTTCTTGCGATTGCGCTTCGCTTCATCGCGCGGCTTGCCTTCGAACTGCGTGATCATGATATCATCCGTGTCATCGCCGCCCGACTCTCTCTTTTCGGCAATCGCGGCGGTGAACTTGTCGACCACCCGGCGCGGAATCTCGAACAGCGTGTCATCGCCGTTGATCCGGATCGCGCCGATTTCATTCTTGGTAATATGGCCCCGGCGGCACAGGACCGGCAGCAGCCAGCGGGCATCTGCGCGCTGGTTATGGCCGACGTTCATCTTGAACCAGACCGTATCCTCGAAGCCGGGACGCGGACCGCCAGGCGCAGCCTGCGACTGGGCACCACGATCGAGCATCTGTTCCGGTGCCGGCATCTTGGCGCGGTGCGACTGCACCAGCATCGCGGCGATTTCTTCCGGGGTCTTCTCGGCCATCAGGCGTTTCGCCAGCGCCATGTCATCCTCGTCGATCTCGACCGGCTGCAGCAGGGTTTCGATCAGCCGCTCGGCATCATTCTTGCGAATGTCGGCGCGCGTTGGCGCGTCCTTCCACTCGGCGTTGATATTGGCGCCGCGCAGCATCGATTCCACGCGCTTGCGCCGCTGATAGGGCACGATGATGACCGCTGTGCCCTTTTTGCCCGCACGTCCGGTCCGACCGGAACGATGCTGCAGGGTTTCGGCGTCGCGCGGCATATCGACATGCACGACGAGGCTCAAAGTCGGCAGGTCGAGGCCGCGAGCGGCAACATCGGTCGCCACACAGACGCGCGCGCGCTTGCTGCGCAAGGCCTGCATCGCCTGGTTGCGT
>CAWUKF010000126.1:0-7273 GCA_963922745.1 uncultured Sphingomonadales bacterium | reverse complement strand
TGGCTGGGCCTGGCGGCGCTGCTGGCGTTGGCGGAATTGTTCGTCCCCGGCGTCTTCCTCATCTGGGTCGCCGCGGCAGCGGCGGTGACCGGCATCCTGTCGCTGTTCATCGACCTGACGGTAGCGGGACAGCTGACCGTATTTGGCCTTTCCACGATACTGGCAGTACTTGGTGGACGACGCTGGTATCTCACGCACAATGTCGAGAGCGAAAACCCCTTGCTCAACAATCGCGCTGGCCAGTTGATCGGACGAACCGTGACGGTCGTCGATCCGATTTCGGAGACCAGCGGACGGGTCAAGGTGGGTGATGGCGAATGGCCGGCAAAAGGGCCGAACATGGAAAAAGGGTCAATCGCAAAAGTGGCTGCGGTGGAAAGCGGCGTCCTCCGCCTCGAAACACTGGAAGAGAGCGCGCTGCCGGACTCGAAGCCCGCGGCTTGAGAAAGCCGACCGACTTTTTGCTGCGGTCATTTGGCGAACTGGCCGGCGATAAAACCCGATCTTCCGGTCGCAGGCCTAGCGGATCAGCTTGCCGGCCATGCCGATGATGTCATCCAGCGGATTGCCGTCTCCGTTCAAATCAAGCAGCGAGCCCAGCCCGCCACTGGAAGACGCCTTGCTGCCGCCACCCAGCAAGCCGCCGATAAGACCGCCCAGCCCGCCGCTGCTGTCCGTGTTTTCATTGCCTTGCTTGGCCATATATCCCGCCACCATCATCGCGACATAGGGAAGCATTTTCTTGAGCAGGTCGCTGCTAATCCCGGTCTGCTGTTCGGCACCGGCAGCGACGGTCCGGCTGACCACTTTGGAACCGAAAATCTGGCCGAGCACATCATTGCCTTTTTCAACCGGCGTCGGCTGCGTGCCAAGCACGCTGTCGAGCAGTCCGCCACCACCGAGTTGACCAAGCAACCCTCCGAGCCCGTCCAGTCCGCCAGGCTGCGCCTGCGTGGTTTTCTTGAAGCCGCCCAAAATGGCAGGCAGCAGCGCAGCCGCGCCAGTTTCGGCGACGCTTTCGCTAATACCGAGCTCCTTGGCCATTGTAGCGAGACCGCCCGATTGCTGCAGCCCATCCAATATACTCATCATCACACTCCTTCATTGCATTGCCGGCACCTTTTGATTCCCTGCTTGCCAAGTCCCTAGCATATTTTCGGTCGAGAAACCGCCTGGTCGGTGCGTTCGCCAATATTTACGCAGCATTGGTGTGCGCATATCCTTATCGGGTGGCGAAGGTCAATTGACTCCGCGACCATGAACCCCGAGATTGCTAGCCAAGGGCGCAGGCAGTCAAGAGCCGAGCAATATGCCCCCAAATTTGAAGAGGAGCAGAATATGAGCATTTTCGGAAAAATCAAAAACGCAATTTTCGGCAGCGAAGCGAAGGCGGCAGAACCGGAAGTAGCAGCAGCACCCGTTGCTGCGGCACCGGCGAAGCGCGCAGCAATCAGCGAAGTCGACGTCGCAAGCCGGCTTGATAACATCCCTGGATCAGACAAGCTCAACTGGCGGACCTCGATCGTCGATCTGATGAAGCTGGTCCAAATCGATGCCAGCTATGCAAACCGCAAGGAACTGGCGCAAGAACTGGGCAATGCCGACTATAGCGGGTCCGCCGAAGACAATATCCTGCTGCACAAGCAGGTCATGAACAAGATCGCCGAGGCGGGCGGCATCGTTCCGGCTGAACTGAAGGACTAATCATCTGGACCATAAGTCCGTTTGAATTTAGGCGAGGGCCATGAGTGATCATGGCCCTCTTCCTTTCGCCGAAGCCCCAAAGGGCTGCCGGAAATGTCCGCGATTGGCAAATCTTCGCAAGAACCTCTGCAAGGATCATCCCCACTGGTGGAATGCGCCGGTGCCGGCCTTTGGTGATCCAGAAGCGTGGCTGGCAATCGTAGGCCTCGCTCCGGGCAAAGAAGGAGCCAATCGTACTGGGAGACCGTTCACCGGCGACGCCTCCGGTGAAATGCTGTTCGCGACACTGACGAAATACGGTTTTGTAGAGGGCGAGTTCGCGAATGATCCAACCGACGGAATCACGCTGAACGGAGCCATCATCCTCAACGCAGTCAAATGCCTGCCGCCGGAGAACAAGCCGACCGGAGCGGAGATCAACAATTGCCGTGACTATCTCGCCAAGGCCATCCGCGCCCTGCCCGATTTGCGGGTCATATTGGCTCTGGGAAAGATCGCCCATGACAGCATCATCCGGATGGAAGGCCTCAAACTTGCGGACCACAAGTTCGCTCATGGCGTGGAGCATCAACTCGCGGGTGGCCGTATTCTAATCGATAGCTATCACTGCAGCCGCTATAATCTGAATACCGGAAGGCTGACCGTAGCGATGTTCGAGAATGTTTTTCCAAAAGCCGTGAATGACGGGCTTTATCGATAAATTTGGGCCTGCCAATGCCGCGTCACCAGAACCTTGTCCCCCTTGCGCACATTGGCAAACAGCTTGCGCGCAAATTCCAGCGGCACACCGATACAGCCATGGGTTGCCGACAGGCTGTCGACCTCTGCACCGTGGATCGCGACGCCTTTCCAGGTCAGTCGCAAATTATAGGGCATGGGCGCGTTATGATAGGTGCTGCTATGATGGTCCGCGTCTTTTTCGAGGATCGGGAATATGCCGGTGGGCGTATCATATTCTTCCCAGCCGCGGGTGATCCTGGTGCGGGCAACTTCTATACCGGCGCGATAGACATAGAGCTGCTCTGCTGCCAGATCGACGACGATCTGCGCTGACCCACGCGCCCTGCTGGCCCGCGCAAAACTCTCATCCCAGAAATACTCGCCAAAATCGAGCGATCGGTCGAGTTCGATATAATGATCGACGTAAAATTGTGAGCTGGACCGAGCCGGGGCGGACGAACGCGGCAAAGGCGCAGTCATCCCGGATCCATATTCTACGATAAAATCCTTCTGTCCGAAGGAAGGCGTAGAGAGGGCAACCATGCCAAGCGCCAGCACGGCAGCCAGATTAGGAAGCCACGTCCGCATGGACATGCTTATATATCTTCAACCAACCGCCCGTAAAGCTCGGGCCGCCGGTCCCGGAAAAAGCCCATGCCCGCCCGATGTTGCCGCGCCTCTTCGAGGTCGAAGGATGTCACCAGCACGCCGGTTTCATCCGAGCCATATTCCGCGATCAGATCTCCCCACTGATTAGTGATGAAGCTGTGGCCATAGAACGCCTGATCGTCTTCCATGCCTATGCGATTACTGGCCACAACCGGCATGCAATTGCTCACCGCGTGTCCCTGCATAGCCCGTCGCCACATCCGGCTGGTGTCAAGACTCGCGTCATAAGGTTCCGATCCGATGGCAGTGGGATAGAAAAGAATTTCCGCGCCCATCAGCGCCATCGCCCGCGCGGTTTCCGGATACCATTGATCCCAGCAGATGCCGACGCCAATCCGCGTACCGAACACGTCCCAGATCTTGAACCCCGAATTGCCCGGCCGGAAATAAAATTTTTCCTCATAGCCCGGACCATCGGGAATATGGCTTTTGCGATAGACCCCCATGATCTCGCCTTCGGGGTCGATCATCGCCAAGCTGTTATAGTGATGTGGTCCGTCCCGTTCGAAAAAGCTGGCCGGAATCGCGACGCCATATTGTTTAGCCAGCTTCTGCATCGCGAGCACCGGCGCGCTTTCGTCCAGCGGCTGCGCCAGCGCAAACAGCTCCTCATCCTCGGTCTTGCAGAAATAGGGACTGGCAAACAGCTCAGGCGGCAGAATGATCTGCGCGCCCTGCTCCGCCGCCTCGGCGACGAGGCCGGTGACGGCAAGGATATTTTCCCGTTCATCGCCCCCCAGAGGCAGCTGCAGGGCCGCTACGCATATATTGGTCATGGCGGCCCTGATAGCGGTCTAGTCGCGCTTCTTAAACAACAAAGTCATCCGGTCGGATTCACCGATCGCTTCATATTTGCTCTTGTCGGTATCACCCAGACGCAAGACCGGTGGCAACGTCCATACTCCGTTCTCATAGTCGGACGTGTCCTTCGGGTTCGCATTGATCTCGGACGCGCTGACCAGTTCAAAACCATTCAGTTCGAACAACGCCACGACTGAATCCTGTTTCAGATAGCCCTTGCTGCCATTGGACATCGCATAGGTGGCGTTCGGCTTGGCGCGGTGCTGGACAACGCCGACCATACCATCATCAGCCAGCATTTCGCGCAACGCGCGCAGCTCGGAGTCCGCCTGGTTGCTGTTCAACATCCCGTGCAACGACCGGAAAATCAGGATCCGGTCGACCTTGCCCTTCATCTCTTCCGGCATCTCGTCGCTTTCGAATGCCATTATTTTCTTGGCATCAATACCGGTCCAGGTCGCCGCGATGTCCGGGAAACGCTCCGGCCAGCTCTTGGTCCGCGCTTCGCGCGCCCGGTCACTGAATGCGGAAGCCGAACTGTCACTATTGACCGCGATATATTGTCCGCTGTCAGCCAGATAGGGCAGCAGGATCCTCGTATACCAACCTCCACCGGGACCATATTCGACCACCGTCTGGCCAGGCTCCAATCCGAAAAATGCCAGGGTTTCGTCAGGATGGCGATATTCGTCTCTCGCCTTGTCGTCGGACCGCCGTTGATCGGCAAGAACCGATTTGAGCCCGGAGCCGCCATGGACCACTCCATCTTGCATATGTTGGTTCGCAAGCACGGCTCCACTCGTGCCAAGCATGGCAAATGCAGCGCCCACCATCAGCAGATTTTTTATCGTTACTGGCTTCATGATTGTTCCTCTTTCCTGTTCCATCGAGGCATACATGACCCGCGCGTGCCCGCAATACGGTTTATCGGGCAACTGCCATAGACGGCTTAGATGAGCGGTATCTGCTGGGAGATACAGTGAAAACTGCCACCGCCGCGCAACAGCGCCCGACTGAACAGTCCGACAACCTTGCGCCCGGGGAACAGAGTGGCGATCTGTGCGACCGCCTCTGCATCATTGGCAACACCATATTGCGGAACGACCACCACCTTATTTCCAATATAGAAGTTCATATAGCTTGCCGGAGCAATCTCACCGTCGATCTCGTATCGGCCCGCGGAAGGTAACCTGACCACATTCAGTCCGCAGGATTGCGCGCATGCCGCTGCGCCGTCGAAAATCTCGCCGTTCGGATCGTCAGCAGTGGAGGCCTGCGGAATGGCAACCGTAGCGGGAGCAACAAAGCGGGCAAGATTGTCGACATGGCCATCGGTATGGTCGGCGACCAGCCCGTCACCGAGCCAGCACACGCGCTCCGCTGCCAAAGCTTCCCGCAAACGATCTTCAGCCTGTGAACGCGAAAGCCCGTTATTGCGATTGCCGTTGAGTACGCATTGCTGGGTGGTGATCAGCCGTCCGTTGCCGTCTCCATCAATTGCGCCACCTTCCAATATCCAGTCCCGCTCGTACACCGGCAAAGCGAAGCGTTTTGCGAGCCGGTCGCCGATATCCTGATCACCGGCCATGGCATATTTGCCGCCCCAGCCGTTAAAGTCGAAATTCTGGCCCGCCAGACCATCCGAACCAGCGACAAAGATCGGGGCGGAATCGCGCAGCCAGATATCACCGAACGTCTCGACGATTATCTCGACTCCGCTCTCGGCAAGGCTGCGCGCGATTGCTGCGTCGGCACTGGTCCGACAGACCAGGACGACGGCCTCTCCTGCTCCCCCGCCCGCTACCGCATTGGCAAATGCAGCTACCTCCTGCTGCGCCTGATCGCGGGCAACCGGCCATTCCGCCGGATCACCGGGAAAGCCGATCCAGACGCTCTGGTGCGGCTCCCACTCTGCGGGCCATCTCATTTCGCGGTTCGCCGATCCGGATCAGCCGCCGGCGCGGCTCTTGTCCCGGATAGCGCGGAATTCGTCGCCTTCGTTCCAGTTCGGCCAGGCGTCCGTCATCGCCAGCATCCGGCCGACTGTATAATAGATCTTCAGATCAGCCATGACGCCGGTCCAGTCCCAGTCCGGATTATATTCATCCTTCGGACCATGGTAGCGGTTTTCGGTATAATCCTTGGCCGCCGCTTCGCCTGCTTCACGACCACCATCGATCAGATCCTCGCCACCCTCGAAATAGATCATGGGTACACCGAGCTTGGCAAAGCTGAAATGATCGGACCGGTAATAATAACCCTTCTCCGGTGTCGGCTCGGCTTCGGCCACCCGGCCGTCCCCCTTCAGGGCAGCTTCCAGATAGGCATCAAGTTCGGACTTGCCCTTGCCAACCACTACGACATTTTTGGCCGGGCCCGCCATCGCAAAGGCGTCCATGTTGACGCCGCCAACGGTCTTGCTCAGCGGATAAATCGGATTCTCGGCATAATATTTTGAACCGAGCAAACCCGATTCCTCGGCCGTCACCGCAAGGAAAATGACACTACGGTCAGGCGCGCCCGCCTTGGTATAAGCCTCGGCAAGCGCCACCAGCGCGGCGGTGCCCGTGGCATTGTCGACCGCACCATTGCAGATATCGTCGCCGTCCGGTGCCGGCTTGCAACGTCCCAGATGATCCCAGTGAGCGGTATAAATCACATATTCATCGGGACGGGTCTTGCCTTTCAAGATACCGACCACATTCTTGCTGTCCGTTTTCTTGATATCATTCTCCAGCGAAACCGAGGCCTTCAACTTCAGGTCAACTGCCTTGAAGCCCTTTTCCTTCGCCGCTGCCATTTGCGCCATCAGGTCCTCGCCGGCTGCAGCAAAAATCTTCGCCGCCGCCTCTTTCTGGATCCAGCCGTTCAGCTTGGTCTGGTCAGCGCCACCATTGGCGGACTGGGCATAAAACTGCTCGCCAGTCCAGCTCGACTCCACAACATTCCAGCCATAGGCGGCCGGAGCTGTATCATGGATGATCAGCGCTGCCGCAGCACCCTGCCGAGCGGCTTCCTCATATTTATAGGTCCAGCGGCCGTAATAGGTCATGGCGCGACCGCCAAATTCGCCCTCGAGGCTTTCGGTGCCGAAATCGGGGTCGTTGACCAGTATCACGACGGTCTTGCCCTTGACGTCGACGCCGGCATAGTCGTTCCAGCCGCGTTCCGGCGCATTGATGCCATAGCCGACAAAGACCATGTCACTATTTGCCACGTCAATCTTGGGCTGTTCCTGATAGCTGGCCACGACATAATCACTGCCATAGTCGAACGACAGATCGCTCTTGCCGCCACTGATTTTCAGGGGTGACATGTTCTTCGCCGTTATGCCGACTAGCGGCACATCCTGGAACCAGCTGTCGCCGTTGCCCGGCTC
>CAWUKF010000125.1:0-7308 GCA_963922745.1 uncultured Sphingomonadales bacterium | reverse complement strand
CGGCAAATGGGCCTCTGATCCCGCTTGCCATTTCCGCGCGCGGGTGGATAAGCAGAGCATCTGAACACCGTTCGTGCTGAGCCTGTCGAGGCACGCGGTTTGGCGACCGCTCAACCGGTTATATTTGGCTGATGGGATAGAATATGCCTGACCTCGAACCGGCCTCCGCAAGTCCGGACGAAAGCCTGCCCCTGCTTCCCGCCGGCTCGGTGCTGGTCGGTCTGCTGGCCTTTGCCTCGATGGATGTGGTAATGAAAGGCTTGGCGATCAGCATGGGGGCCTATAACGCGATCCTCTGGCGGGTGTTGGCGTCGCTCGTGATTGTATCGGTGATTTTCTTCGCCCGTCGCCCGCAAATGCCTGGGCCCGCAGCGCGCAAGGTGCATCTGCAGCGCGGCATCATCGTTGTCTTCATGTCCTACCTCTTCTTCTGGGGTCTGGCGCGGGTGCCTCTGGCAGAGGCGATTGCTCTGTCGTTCATCGCTCCGATCATCGCCCTTTATCTGGCTGCCGTGTTCCTCGGCGAGACAATCCACCGCAACGCCATTTACGCCTCGCTGTTGGGGTTCAGCGGCGTGCTGGTGATCGCATGGGGCAGGGCGTCGGGGGAATATAGCGAGGACTCGCTCCTCGGCATGGGTGCGGTTCTGGCCTCGGCCATCCTCTATGCCGGCAATCTGGTGATTCAGCGGCAGCAGGCGCTGCTCGCCGGCCCGATCGAGATCAGCTTTTCGCAAAATCTGATCATCGGTGCCGCCTTTCTGCTGCTCGCGCCGTTTTTTGCGGTGATCCCGGGCCCGTCTGACTGGCCGCTGGTCGCTGCCGGCGGGATCTTGTCGATCATCGCGGCGGTGTTCATCGCCTGGGGCTACCGGCGGGCCGAGGCGAAATATCTGATCAATCTGGAATATAGCGCCTTTGTCTGGGGGGCGATTTTCGGCTGGCTGTTCTTTCGGGAACCGATCACATGGACCACCGTGGCCGGCGCCCTGCTGATCGTCGCCGGCTGCTATCTGGCAACCCGGCGCGACCGCAAGGTCGCGCATATCGAAACCACCGCAGTCTGACCGGTGGCGCTGCGCATCCCCAATCGGCAGGCACGCTGGCTCTGGCTGCAGGCCCAGGGTCTTTCCGACACACCGACCGGGCCGCTCGATCTGCCTGACACCATCCGCCGTCTCGGCTTTGTCCAGCTTGACACCATCCAGAACGTCACCCGCGCCCATCACCACATATTGTGGAGCCGCAACCAGAACTACCGGGAACCGATGCTCGACCAGATGCTGGGCCGGGACCGCACGATCTTCGAGCATTTCACCCACGACGCCTCGGTGCTGCCGATGGAATATTACCCGATGTGGAAGCGCCAGTTTCGGCGGCTCGGCGCAAAGGTCGCGGGTCATGCCTCCTTTAAGAAGGCGTTGCAGCCAGTCGACACCCGGCAGATCCTCGCACGGATCGCCAAGGAAGGTCCGCTCTCGACCCATGCCTTCGATACCAGAGTGGAGGGCGAAAGGCAGATGTGGGATCGGCCGCCGCACAAGCGCGTGCTCGACCAGCTCTGGTATGCCGGCGACCTCGCCACTTCGCACCGCGAGAATTTCGCCAAATATTATGATCTTGCCGAACGGGTGATTCCGTCCTCCCATCGCGAAACCGTCCATGACGACAGCGTCCAGATCGACTGGTTGTGCCGCAACGCGCTTGACCGGCTTGGCTTCGGCACTCCCGGCGAGATTCAGCGCTTCTGGGGCGCCGTCAATGCCAGTGAGGTGAAAGCCTGGGTGGCAGGAGTAAAGGGTCTGGTGCCGGTCACCGTGCAATCGCATGACGGCAGCTGGCGCGATGCACTGGCTCCGCCCGATATCGAGGCTCGCCTGGCCGCCGTCGACGCTCCCACATCGCGGCTCCGAATCATCAATCCTTTCGATCCGGCGGTGCGCGACCGGAACCGGCTGCAGATGTTGTTCGGCTTCGCCTATCGCAACGAGATGTTTGTCCCCGCGGCGCAGCGGCTATGGGGCTATTATGTCTATCCAATCCTAGAAGCCGACCGCTTTGTCGGTCGGACCGAGATCAAGGCAGACCGTTCGGCTGGCCAGCTGCGGGTGACGCAATTCTGGCCGGAACCGGGGGTGCGCTGGCCGGGCGCGCGACTGGCCAGGCTGAACGCAGAACTTGCGCGTCTCGCCCGGCTGATCGGAGCCAGTCATATACTGTGGGAATGTGAAGGCGGATAGGACCGCCGGCGACGCTACTTGACGGTTCCGCGAAAGCGCAGTTCACCGGACGCGCCCGGCGCAATCGGTGACGGCAGAACCCAGCGGATATGGGTGACATCTGCTGCCACCGCCGGTCGGGTCTCCTGTTCGCTGTCGGTCACGCTCAGATCTGACAGCTTGCCGAAGGTCTGGCCCCCGTCCACCGATACCAGCGCCCAGTCTTCCATCACCTCGACAAAGGTGACCGCGTCGTGGACCGGATTGTTGACCACAAAACCGGTGACTTCGGTCTGTCCGCCATTGTGATAGCGGTTGATGAACAGCAGCTTGTCGCCGGGAACCACCTTGACGGTTGCCGGATCGACCAGTTCGGTAACGCTCTCGCCATCTTCCGACAGTTTGGTCCGCTCGACCTTGATCAGGCTGTCGATTTTTACATCGGCCTTCGGATCGGTTGCCGCAGCGGGCGAAGGTGCGGCATAGGCAATCTGGGACACCGACAATCCGGTCGTCAGGATACCTACAACCAGAGCGGCTTCGAGCAAAATTCCACGCATATTCGACATTTCTCGCGTTCCTCTTGACCGGACAGGAATTCCCGGTCCGTGTTCCGCGAAAATATGGATGAACTTGGTTAATCTAAGGTTAAAGCCGATTCACCAATTGCTGCGCCGGTGTCGGCTGATCCGAATATCTCACAAAAATTATCACTGACCGATAAACCGTGCTTATTCGTTGGCATCGCGATTCATCACCCGCTAAGGCGAAGGGCGATGGGTCGGACCATATATCGTTGCTGCCTTGGCATGCTGATCATTCTGCTGATGGGTGCGCCCATCCGGCCGGCCAGCGCCCAGGCACAGGATTCGCCGACCACCGCTGCGGCGGATGAGAGTGATTTCGACGCTCCGCTCGATCCGGATCAGCCGCTGACGGAATTTCCGGATTTCGGGGTCGAATGGCCCGACCTCGACGAGCCGGCCGAGCCGGTGATCGACGACAGCGAGACGGAAACGGTGGAGGAAGATGAAACCGCCGATGACCAGGGCGAGGCCGAAGAGCGGCTTCTGGCAGAAGATCCTGCAGTCAACGAGTTTCAGCCCACCGACGCGCTTGCCGAAACCGCCTACCGGGTCAGTTTCGAAGGATTGCCCGACATGATCGGGGACGCCTTCGATACCCGCTTCCGGATCTTGTCGGTCCTCGAGGAATATCGCGGTGATGATGCCAATTTCGCCCAGATCCGGCGTCGCGCACAAAGCGATGCCGAACTTGTCGAGCGGCTGCTCAGGATCGAGGGCTATTATGACGCGGTCGTGCAGACGCGGTTCGATACCGACGGCGCGGAGCGTGTCGAGGTGGTGATCGAGGTGCAGGCGGGTCCGCAATATAAGCTCGACGCGATCGCCTTGCCCGGTCTGGAAAATGCAGTGCAACCCGATCCGGAAAAATTCCGCGATATATTCGGTTTGCAATCGGGTGCGGTGGTCAACAGCGACGAGATCATGAGCGCGATTGGCCGGCTCAATCTCGCAATGGTCGAGAACGGTTACGCTTTTGCAAAATCCGGCGAACCGGAACTGGAAATCGACCATGCCGATCGGCTGGGCGACCTCGAAGTTCCTGTCACGCCCGGCGGCCGCTTCAATTTCGGTTCGATTGTGATGCCGAACACCGATCTGTTCGATGCCGATCATGTCCAGATGATCGCCCGGTTCGCGCCGGGCGACCTGTACCAGGCTTCCGAGGTAGAAGATCTGCGCCGCGCCTTGATCGCGACCGGGCTGGTTTCGACCATTTCTATCGATCCGGTGGTGGCGGACGACCCGGACAAGGTCGATATCGCTGTCGACGTCACGCCAGCGCCGCTGCGCACCATTGCCGGCGAACTGGGCTATGGCACCGGGGAAGGAGCCCGCGCCGAGGTTAGCTGGGAGCACCGGAATTTCTTCCCGCCCGAAGGTCTGATCCGGGTCACCGGAGTCCTTGCAACGCAGGAACAATCCGGCAGCATCGCCTATCGCCGCAACAATTTTCACCGGCGCGACAATGTCCTGAACGGTCGCACCGCACTGAGCGTGGTCGACCGACCGGCCTTCAAGGCGCAGACCTTCTCCGTTGCCGCCAATATCGAGCGAAGCAGCAATCTGATCTATCAGAAGCGCTGGAGCTGGTCGGCGGGCATCGAACTGCTCGCGTCCCGCGAAACCGATGTCACCGGCCCTGCCGGCGCGACCGGTCGCGATACCTATTTCATCGGTTCGCTGCCGGGGCTGGTGACGCTGGACACCAGCGATGACCTCCTTGATCCGACCAGCGGCTTCCGGCTCTCGGCCCGCATCGCACCGGAAGCCTCGTTGCAAAGTGGCAGCTTCTTCTACGTCCGTAACCAGTTCGACGGCAGCGTCTATTTCCCGGTTTCGGACAAGATCGTGCTGGCCGGACGGGCCCGCGCCGGGTCGATCATAGGGGCGGGCAACAACCGGATCGCTCCCTCCAGACGGCTCTATGCCGGCGGTGGCGGGTCGGTCCGCGGCTATGGCTATCAAAGCATCGGACCGCGCGACGCCAATAATGACCCGGTCGGCGGTCGCTCGCTGGTGGAATTCTCGCTCGAGGCCCGCGTCAAGACCGGCTTTTTCGGCGGCAATCTGGGCATCGTGCCATTTATCGACGCCGGCAATGTCTATACCAGCAGCACCCCGAGCCTGTCCGGCATGCAATATGGTGCTGGTCTCGGCGTCCGCTATTATAGCGATTTCGGACCAATCCGGATCGATGTCGGCACGCCGATCAACCCGCAGCCGGGTGACTCGCGCATCGCGGTCTATGTATCGCTGGGGCAGGCCTTCTAGATGGCCGGCGCGGAAACCACCCCGGCGAGGCTGCGGACCTGGCGCTGGACCCTGCGCAGCCTGCTGGCTCTGGCTGTGCTCGCCCTCGTCGCTCTGATTGGTGCCGGGATATGGCTGGACAGCAACGCCGGCCATCGCTTCATCCTGAGCCAGGTCGAGGCGCTCGAACCGGAAAGCGGGTTGCGTATCGGGATCGCCGAAATCGACGGGTCGATCTACGGCGAAGCCGAATTGAAGGGTCTGACTCTCGGCGACCCCAAGGGCCGGTTTTTCACCGCGGAAACGGTGGCGGTCGACTGGAACCCGCTGGCATGGATATTCAATGAACTCAACATCTCCGATGCGGTGATCCGGAAGGGCCGGCTCGACCGTCTGCCGGGACTGATCGATACCGGCAAGGACCAGCCGCTGCTCCCGGCCTTCGATATCTATATCGGTGCTTTCCGGGCCGACAATCTGCTGTTGGGAGAAGCCATCACCGGCTCCGAACAGCTGGCGAACCTGTCCGGCTCTGCCGACATCCGGTCCGGTCGGGCGATGGTGCATCTCGATGCAGCGACGACGGGCAGCGGCGACAAGCTGGCATTGGCCCTGAATGCCGAGCCGGAGCGCAAGAAACTCGATATTGATGCCGAACTGATCGCCCCGACCGGTGGGGTGCTGGCCGGCATGTTCGGACTCGAGCGCGATCTGGCGGTAACCGTCAAGGGCGATGGCAGCTGGCAGAAGTGGAACGGCGAAATCAACGCCACCAGCGCCGGCCAATCGCTTGCCACGATGACGCTGGAGGCCACCGACGGCCTGTTTGCCTATGATGGCCGGTTGATCCGCTCGGTCATGCCGGACGGTATCGCGCAGCGGCTGGCCTCGCCCAATCTGCTGATAAAGGGCACCGCCCGCCTCGACAACCGGCTGGTTTCGCTGGACCTGGAGGCGCGGTCGGCGGCTCTGGTCCTGACCGCTGAAGGTGGGCTCGATCTCGGGCGAAACAGTCTCGACGCGATGCGGGTGGAGACCCGCCTGATTGACCCCTCGGCGCTGGCTGCCAATATGAAGGCGCAGGATTTCGAGATAAAGGCGCTGCTCAACGGCAAATTCTCCGAACTGCGCTATCAATATCTGCTGACCGCCCCGCAGCTCGCCCTGAGCAAGACTTTGCTGACCAATGTCCGCGGCGAGGGCGAGGGGCAGCGCGATGCCGGGGGCTGGACCATTCCGCTGGAACTTTCCGTCGGCACCCTGATCGGCAACGGCGAGCTGCTGAAGCAATTGCTCTCCGGATTTAACGCCGATGCCGTGTTTCGTCTTGAGGGTGACCGGCTCTTTGCCGAGCGCGCCCGCGTCGCCACCAATGTGGCGAAGGGCAGCCTGGACCTCGAGCTGCGGCCTTCGACCGGCGATTTTGCCGTCAATATCGCGGCCACGGCCCCTGGCTTCGCCGTCGAGGGCGTGGGACTGGCCGATATCGTCGCCAAGATCAATCTCGGGCCGGGCGCCAGAGGAATCGCGCTCGACGGGCAGGTCAACGCCCGCTTGCGCCGTTTCGACATCGGTTTCCTGCGCGAACTCGCCGGCGGCCTGCCGGAACTCAACACCGGCCTCGCCCTTGGGCCGGACGGCCTGCTGCGCTTCAGCGATCTCAGGGTTTCCGCGCCGAAAATCTCGTTCCGGGGCAGTGGCCGCCAGACCGCAGCCGCAAGCTTCGCCTTTCAGGGGTCAGGCAGTCAGGACACCTATGGCCGTTATGATCTCAAGCTGGATGGCGCGCTGAACCGGCCCCGCATCGCTCTGCTGCTCGACAGTCCGCTGCCCGCCGCCGGTCTCTCGGCGGTCCGCCTCGACCTTGATCCGGTGAAGGACGGTTTCGCTTACACCGCTTCCGGCGGATCGACGCTTGGTCCGTTCACCAGCGACGGCACGATATTGACCGCGAGCGGGCAGGACGCCGCGGTGCGTGTCGACCGCTTGCGGGTCTCCGAGACGCTCGCGACCGGCACCATCCGGACCACGGCAAACGGACTCTCCGGGACGCTGGCGGTCAGCGGCGGTGGCGTGAATGGCGACGTGCTGTTCCGGCCGGGCGACGGACGGCAGCTGATCCGCGCCAATCTCAAGGCGGAAAATGCCCGCTTTGACGGCAACCCCCCGATTTTCATTCGCACGGCGGTGCTTGATGCCGACGTCGTCCTGATTGAGGGGCGGTCCAACATCGACGCCACGCTGCGGGCGCA
>CAWUKF010000124.1:0-7315 GCA_963922745.1 uncultured Sphingomonadales bacterium | reverse complement strand
CGGCGATTTTACCGATAGCGGTGATCGTGCCGCCGCTGATCGCGATATCGCCATCGAAGAGATCGCCGCCGCTGCCGTCGGCGATCGTTCCGCCGCGAATTACAAGGTCATAGTCGCTCATATCGCATTGCCTCTCAAGCTTTTATCCAGTGTATGATGCTGCCGATCAGGGAGCCAAGCACAAAAATATAGATTGGCGGCATGCTGGCATAGAGCCACAGCAACCGCTTCTCCGGCGCCTTGTGATAGCCGAGCGCGTAGCCAACCCGCATGAACGGCCAGATCAGGCCGATGCCGGCCGCCCAATAGGGGCTGACGACATAGGCGAACAGCCACAGGCCGGGCAGGAACAGCACCAGATGCTCCAGCGTGTTCTGGTGCGCCCGGACATAACGCTCATATTCGGGTGGGCCGCTGTGCGACGGTACCGCAATCTTGAACCGCCCGCGCGCCAGGCCCGCCATCAACAACGTGAAATAATAAGCCAGCAACGCCAGGGCGCTGACAAAGGTGACGTAGATATAGGGGTCCATGTTCGGCCATTCCTCATCCCTTGGTCACTTAGTCCTGAAGCAATCATGACGGCGTGACCATACTGCATTTCGATAAGAAACCGACGCAACGCCTATCCATTGGCAGAAAGCCGTCACCGCGTTCTGGTGAAAACCAAATATTGGTAAAATTTCCCACCGATCAGGATCGAGTAAGTTGCGCGCAGCAGTCGTTCGGGCATAAATATATGATAATCAATGATTTTATAGAACTGGCACGGTGCGTGCAAAGCTGCTGGCATCTTCGCTAGCAGAAACTGCGAAGCACCGATTTAACCCAAAGGAATTTGAAAATGATCAACGCCAACATCCAGAATCATCTCGCCGCTGCTTTTGCCGCACTTTTTTCCGCTGCCGTTCTGGTTGCCGCAAGTGTCGGGCCTGCGGTTCAAAACTCCGCTGCCCTGATCGCCTAATCAATCAGCAGGAAGGACAAATCATGCCCCGTTTCACCTTTCGCCAGGAAATCGCAACCGGCTTCGCCGCCATCATCTGCTCGGCAATTTTCATAATCTCCGCCATCGGCCCGGGTGCCAGCGCGACGACGACCTTCCTATGATCTCCGTCGGCCGGAATGGTCCGGCCTGCCGCGTGCAGGAGACTAGTGCCCCGCCTGTTCGCCGCGCTCCAGTCCGGACAGCGCCAATTGCTCGTCGATCTGCGCCATCAGCCGGTCGAGGCCGTCCTGAGATTTTGCTTCGGCCCGGGCCACCAGCACATCCTGCGTATTGCTCGCCCGCAGCAGCCACCAGCCGTCTTCGGTATTGACCCGCGCGCCGTCGGTGTCATTGACCTCGGCTCCGCTGGCCGACAGCCGTTCCAGCACTTCATCGATCACCGCGAACTTGCGGCTTTCGTCGACCTGAAAGCGCATTTCCGGCGTGTTGATCATCTCAACCATGTCGCTGCGCAATTGGGTCACGCTCTTGCCGATATTGGTTGCCGCCTGAATCAGCCGGATTGCGGCATAGGGCGCGTCGTCAAAGCCGTAATAATCATGCTTGAAAAAGACATGGCCGCTCATTTCGCCAGCCAGCGGCGATCCGGTTTCCTTCATCTTCGACTTGATCAGGCTGTGGCCGGTCTTCCACATCAGCGGCTCGCCGCCAAGCTCGGCGATCCGGTCGTAGAGCGCCTGCGACGCCTTGACGTCGGCGATGATCGTCGCGCCGGGTTCGCTCTTCAGCACATCCTCGGCATAGATTTGCAGCAACTGGTCACCCCAGATTACCCGCCCCTCGCCATCGATCGCGCCGATCCGGTCGCCGTCGCCGTCAAAAGCAACGCCGAAATCCAGGCCTTTCTCGGCGACCAACGCCTTCAGGTCGGCGAGATTCTTTTCTTCGGTCGGATCGGGATGATGATTGGGGAAGCTGCCGTCGACATCGGTGTAAAGCAGATGATGCTCCCCGGCCCCTCGTTCGGTAAGCAGCTTGGTCAGCTTCTCGATGACCGGGCCTGCTGCGCCGTTGCCGCAATCCCATGCAACCTTGAAAGCGCCACCGGTAAAATTCTTCAGCAGGCGCTCGACATATTCCTCTTCTATCTCGACCCGTTCCACCGTGCCGCTGCCCTCGTCCCAATCACCGGCTGAGGCCATCGTGCCGAGGTTCGAAATATCCGCTCCAAAAAACGGACGGCCCTGAAAGACCATTTTAAAGCCGTTATAATTGGCCGGATTGTGACTGCCGGTAATCATTATGCCGCCCTGGACCTGATTCAGTACAGATTCGGCATAATATAGCATCGGAGTGGGGCCCATTCCGACGGAAATGGCATTGATTCTGGCATCATTGAGACCGCGGATCAGGGCCGCTTCCAGCTTTGGAGAGCTGGTCCGCCCGTCATAGCCGGTGGCCACCGCAGTCCCGCCATCGCGTGCAATCAGCGTCCCGAAGCCGCGGCCAATCGCATAGGCATCGTCTTCGCCCAGTGTCTCGCCGACAATACCCCGAATGTCATATTCGCGCAGCGAGGTCGGATGGAAATCGTGGGATGTTGGAGCGTTCATGTCTGGGATCTCTGGCTTGTTGGGATGGAGGCCCCGTCTAGAAGGACTATATCGGAAAATCCAGTGTTAGGAATGATTTGCGACGGGTTGGCTACCGCGTGCGGGATGCTTCCAGTTCTTCCAGCAATATGTCCCGGGCGCGGTTGATCATCTTGGCCAGCTGCTCGTCTCCGCCATTGTCCGGATGATGTTCCTCGAGCCGCTTTTTCCAGGCGGCATTGATCTCGATAAAGCCGGCGTCATCGCTGACCCCGAGCAATGATCGCGCCCGGTCCAGTTCGAAATTGCGCGGCTTGCGCTGCGGTTCCTCGTTGTCGCGGGCCGGGATTAATATCCGCCAGCCGCTCAGAAAGGCCGCACCGGCGAGCATCGCCCCACCCATGATCCAGCCTCCGCCGCGCAGGAAATTGGCGCCGACCAGAGCGACCACCAGCGCCAGCCATTGATTGGACGTCATCGTCTTCGCCTTGCCCGATAAAATCAGCCAGGCCAGAATTGCGCCACCAAAGATGAGCAGCGGCAGCATCGGTCAGGCAACCAGCTTCGGTTTGGCCAGCCCGGTCTCGCCGCCAAGGGGACCGGCCTGCGCGGCATGCGGCAGAGCAAGATGCTTGATAAGTTCGCGCAGTTCCTGACGCGCCGCGAGATGGCTTGTTGCCAGCCGTCCGAGATATTCCTTGTCGAGCATGGTCAGGCCGGACGGGAACAGCTCGCGGTAGATGACTCGTTCGCTGAGTCCCGGAATCATCCGGAAACCGACCCGCTGTGACAGCTCCGCCAGCGCGGACACTATCCGCTTCATATTATGTGCTTCGACATATTGGGTACGGTTTCTGAGCAACACCCAGTCGATCGTCGTGCCGTCCGCCTTGGCCCGTGCCTTGCGCGCTTCCCACATGAGTTCGGCATAGAAGCTCAGTTTGCGGACCTTGTAGGTTTCCGGATCGACCTGCCCGATCAGATCGAAATCTACGAAGCTGTCATTGATCGGCGTGACCAGCGTATTTGCACGGGTCGCCACGAAGCGGGCAAACTTGTCATCGCGGCCCGGCGTATCATAAAGCAGAAAATCGGCCCCGTGGCCCATCCGTTCGATAAGCTGTTCGAGCCGCGCAAGATTGTCATCCTCGAATACATCATAGGAAGGTTGCGGAATCTCGATATTCAGCCGCTTCATCGTTGCATCACGGTTTTCCAGATAGCGGTAGGAGGTGCGCTGGCGCGGATCGAGATCGATCACGGCAACCTTGTGCCCCTGATAGGCGAGAGCCACCGCAACATGTACCGCGGTGGTGGACTTGCCGGTTCCCCCTTTTTCATTGGCGAAGACGATATGATGCGTATTCTTGGTCACGTTCTGAGCGATATCCCTGTTCTTGGCCCTTGCGAAGGGCCATCCTCCGTCCCATAGCCTAGACGAACCATAGGGCAAAATCTAAACACAAAGAGTCACGCATGCAAATTGTTCGACAACTTGCCCCGCTACGGGACGCTCTGGCCGAGTTTCGCAAACCCGGTTTGACGATCGGACTGGTTCCGACCATGGGCGCGCTGCACGCCGGCCATATGCGCCTGGTAGAAGTGGCCAGGCAGCAATGTGACGCGGTCGTGGCGTCGATCTTTGTCAATCCGACGCAATTTGGCGAAGGCGAGGATCTGGACGCCTATCCGCGCCAGGAAGCCGCCGACGCGACTCTGCTGGAGGCGGCCGGAGTGCAGCTATTGTGGGCGCCGACGGCCGACCAGATGTATCCGTCGGGCTATGCCACCAGCGTCAGTGTGAGCGGTATCAGCGCCGGACTTTGCGGCGCGGCGCGACCGGGACATTTTGACGGTGTCGCCACGGTGGTGGCCAAACTGTTCAACCAGACCCGTCCCGACGCGGCTTTCTTTGGAGAAAAGGATTATCAGCAGCTTGCGGTCATCCGGCGGATGGCGCGCGATCTTGATTTTACCCATGATATCGTCGGCGTCCCGACGGTTCGCGATCCCGATGGCCTCGCGCTGTCGTCGCGCAATGCCTATCTGACCGAGCAACAAAGGGCCGACGCGGTCGCGCTTCCCCAAGTCATGCGGGAAGCTGCCGAGGCGATGGCGGCCGGAGGCGAGATCGAGACGATCCTTGAGAACGGAAAGGCAGCACTACTGGCCGGCGGTTTTCGGAAAATCGACTATCTCGAATTGCGCGATGCCGATACGCTGGCGCTGCTGGACGAATTCAGGAAGCCGGCCCGTCTCTTTGCCGCGGCCCATATCGGCAGCACCCGGTTGATTGACAATATCCCCCTTTCCTAGGGATTCTTTCTCATTCCGTTAACCGTATATCGCTATAAAATGTGCCGGATTCGGAAGGCTTTCGGCACAAGGTATCCAAATTTTCGGGTTTTGCGTTAACCATTCCTTTAGAAGATTGCGCTGAAAGTCGCCCTGTCGCCAAAATTGCGGCAACAGGAACAGGGACTGACATTATGGGCAATAGCATGAAAAGCGCCGCCTTTCTGATCGAAAGTCGGCTTGCCGAGGCTTCGCAAGGTAGCAACAATGCATATTTTGATCTCGGCGTTATCTATTCGACCGGATCGGAAGGCGTTGAGGTCGATTTGGTTGAGGCGCACAAATGGTTCAACCTCGCGGCCTTGTCCGGCCATGACGAGAGCAAGATTTGCCGAGCGGAAATCTCGCTGGAAATGACGGCACGCGAGATTGCCGAAGCCCAGCGCGAAGCTCGCAGCTGGCTCCAGGAACACACACGCCGCGCCGCCTAGGGCTGCCCGGACTTCTTGAACGGCCCCATCTCGGCCAGAAATTCGATATCGGCCGCAACGGCCTTTCGCTCGCGTTCCAGATAGTCGGCAATCGCCGCGCGAAATCCGGGATCGACGATATAATGTGCCGACCAGGTTGGCACCGGCTGATAGCCCCGCGCCAGCTTGTGGCTCCCCTGTGCTCCGGCCTCGACCGTTTTGAGCCCCCGCGCAATGGCCGCGTCAATCGCCTGATAATAGCAAATCTCGAAGTGCAGGAACGGAATATTGCGGGTGCAGCCCCAATAGCGCCCGTATAGCGTGTCCGCGCCGATGACATTTAGCGCGCCGGCAACCGGGATGCCTTCCTGCATTGCGAAGATCAGCAGCAATTTGTCGGCCATCTTCTGTTGCAACAGATCAAAGGCGCTGCGCGTGAGATAGGGCTGTCCCCATTTACGCATTCCAGTGTCCTGATAGAATTCCCAGAAATAGCCCCAATGTTCGGGTTGAATGGAATTGCCGGACAGGTGAATAATCTCTACCGATTCCTGCGCCTTGGCGCGTTCCCGGCGGATCGCCTTGCGCTTCCGCGATGACAGGGCCGCAAGGAAATCGTCAAAACCCGCATAACCGTCGTTGCGCCAGTGAAACTGGCTGTCGGTTCGGATCAGCCAGCCGGCGTCGCGAAAATGCGGCAGCTGGTCCTCGCTGACAAAAGTTGCGTGGACCGACGAAATGCCGTTGTTTTCCGCCAGTTGTTCGGCCGCGCGCAGCAGCGGCAGTGCAAGCGTCTCGTCGCGGAGCAACAGACGCGGCCCGGGCACGGGCGAAAAGGGTGCCGCTATCTGGATCTTGGGATAATATTGGCCGCCGGCATTCTCGAATGCATGCGCCCATTGCTGGTCGAATATATATTCTCCCTGGCTGTGCGATTTCAGATAGCCCGGCAGGCAGGCGGCGATCTCTCCCGCCTCGTCTTCAATGATGATCGGTAGGGATTTCCAGCCGGTCCCGGGGCCGACGCTCCCCGATTCCTCCATCGCCGAGAGAAAATCGTGCGAAACAAAAGGATTGGACCCACCGGCACAGGCATCCCACTGGTCGGCCGGCAGACTGGCGATGTCATCTGCCACGCGGGCGAGAATCTCGGTCGGGGGAGCGGAAGAATCAGGCATTGTAGCGCAAGCTATCAGCTTTGCGGCAGCTCATAAACCGGTTCGTCTGCGTATCGCGATGCGATTTGTTCCTGTTCAGCCGACCGAACCGTCCAGGTGACGATAGGCAAGCCACGCGATCGTTGCGACGCAGCAAAGCGCGAGGGCAGGTCGCGGATATCATAGGCCAGGAAATCCGGTTTCGCGATCCAGAGGTTTCGATGGCGCGCGATGCGACCGCGCCAGTTCCTGTCATGCTCTTCGGTCACCACTAGGCCGCGGACGATATGACCCGCATTGCCACGAAACCATGCGCTAACCAAGGGATTGAACGACATGACGGCGGCCTTGCCGCCATAGCCCTCCAGGGCCCGTCTGACCGACAGGCACAAGGGCCCCACCCGCCGGTTTCGCGATTTGATTTCGATCAGGACCGGTACCCGCCCGCCAATCTGGTCCAGGGTTTCGCGCAGCCGCGGAATCTTCCCATGGCCGTCCCGCAACGGGATCTGATCAATATCCTCCGAGCGCAGACTGCCGATGGGCCCCGATCGCTCGGTCAGACGGTCCAGCTCATCGTCGTGAAAGACGAAGGCACGGCCATCTTCTGCCGCCTGGACATCGCATTCGATCCCGTGCCCGAGCTTGATCGCGGCCTCGAAGGCGGCGGGACTGTTTTCCAGCACGCCACTGCCGTGCAGACCGCGATGGGCGTAGGGCTGGCCCTTAAGAAAGGCCACGCGGGCCGGCCCCGGCGCCGGCGCTAGCAAAGTGTCGAGCAGCCTCGTGATCACTCGGGCTTCAGGGCCACGATGGCATCGACCTCGACCGCTACGCCAAGCGGCAGCGACG
>CAWUKF010000123.1:0-7391 GCA_963922745.1 uncultured Sphingomonadales bacterium | reverse complement strand
TGCCTAATTATTGTGCACTTTTGCTGCGATGCACAAAATTTACTCTTTATTAAGCGGCCCCGATTTCTCAAAACCCTGTGAATCCAGCGCCTTCCGATTCTGGCACGCGCCTTGCGAGGTGTCCCTTGGCAACAACCATAGGGGGCGTAATGAAATTTATCATAGCCATAATCAAACCGTTCAAGCTTGACGATGTCCGTGAAGCGCTGACCGGTGTCGGGGTAACCGGCATGACCGTAACCGAAGTCAAAGGCTTCGGTCGGCAGAAGGGCCAGACGGAAGTCTATCGCGGCGCGGAATATACCACCAACATGGTTCCGAAACTGAAGATCGAGGTCGCCTGCAGCAGCGACGTCGCGGCCCAGGCGGTCGAGGCGATCCAGACGGCAGCAGGCACGGAGTCGATCGGCGATGGCAAGATTTTCACGCTCGGTCTCGAAGACGCCGTCCGCATCCGCACCGGCGAAACCGGCGACACAGCAATATAATCGGGGAAGCAGATACTCATGAGAAACATTTTGACAAAAGTGACGGGGATGGCGGCGCTCGCCAGCATTTCCGTTCCAGCCTTTGCGCAAGAGGCCGTCGAGGCGGCCCCTGCCGTCGCCAACCCGGGCAATAATGCCTGGATGATGACGGCCACCATATTGGTCTTGCTGATGATCCTTCCCGGTCTCGCCCTGTTCTACGGCGGCCTGACGCGGACCAAGAACATGCTTTCGACGATGACGCAAATCGGTGCCGCGGCCTGTCTCGCGATGCTGATCTGGGTCATGTACGGCTATGGTCTGGCGTTCGGACCCGAAGGCAATGCCTTCATCAGCTGGGGCAAGTTCTTCCTCGCTGGCGTCGACAGTTCGAGTACAGCGGCCACCTTCTCCGACGAAGTGATCTCGGAATATGTGTTCATCTCCTTCCAGATGACCTTTGCGGCGATCACCCTGGCACTCGTGCTCGGGTCGGTTGTCGAGCGGATGAAATTTTCCGCGGTCATGGTGTTCGGCGCGATCTGGCTGACCATCGTCTATTTCCCGATCGCCCACATGGTCTGGGCTGGCGGCGGACTGCTCTTTGAAATGGGCGCTCTCGACTTTGCCGGTGGTACGGTTGTGCATATCAATGCCGGTGTCTCGGCGCTGGTTGCCGCGCTCATCCTCGGCAAGCGCACCGGCTATCCGAAAGAGCCAATGCCTCCGCACAGCCTGACGCTGACCATGGTCGGCACTGGCCTGCTCTGGGTTGGCTGGTTCGGTTTCAACGCCGGTTCCGAACTGGAAGCAGACGGCACGGCTGGCCTTGCGATGATCAACACCTTCGTTGCCACCGCCTCGGCTGCCCTGTTCTGGATGCTCGCTGAAAAGCTCAGCGGCCACAAGGGTTCGGCTCTCGGCTTCTGCTCGGGCGTCATCGCCGGCCTGGTTGCGGTAACTCCCGCCGCCGGTAACAGCGGGCCGTTCGGCGCCATCGTGCTCGGCGCGGTTGCCTCGCTCGTCTGCTACTATTCGGTCTCGTTCCTCAAGCCAAAGCTTGGTTATGATGACTCGCTGGACGCTTTCGGCATCCACGGCGTCGGCGGCATGGTTGGCGCGATCGGCACCGGCATTGTCTACCAGCCGATGTTCGGCGGACCCGGCGACGGTTCCACTGCAATGGGCGCACAGGTTGTCACCCAGATCATCGGCGTGCTGGTCACGATCGGCTGGGCCGGCATCGGTACCATGATCGCGATGTTCATCGCCAAACTGGTCACCGGCCTGCGTGTTACCGAGGAAGTTGAGCGCGAAGGCCTCGACCTCGGCGAACACGGAGAGCGTGCCTATAACTACTGATATTCCGAGTTTGGCGCCGGCCTTCTCCTCCCAAATCCGGTCGGCGCCTCACCTTGTTCCTCCTGCGAACAAACAACTTATGGCCGGTGATGCGAAAGCATCCCGGCCTTTTTTTTCGTGGGGATATCACCTAGGGTCGTAACACTCGCGCATGAACGGTTTCGACTATCTTGTAATCATCGCCTATCTCGCCGCGATGCTGGTCTTCGGCCTGCTGCTCAGCAGGCAAAGCGACGAAGGCGACTATTTTCTGGGCAACAAGGCGATCGGCTGGTTTCCGCTCGCCCTGTCGACCATGGCGACGCAGCTCTCGGCGATCAGCTTCATTTCCGCACCCGCCTTCGTCGGCCTGCGCGAAGGCGGCGGCCTGAAATGGCTGACCTTTGAATTTGCCGTGCCGCTGGCGATGGTGCTGGTGATGTTCGTGATCATGCCGCCGCTCTATCGCTCCGGCGTGATCAGCATCTTCGATTTTCTCGAACAGCGGGTCGGCCGCTCGACCCGCTTCCTGATCAGCCTTGCCTTCCAGGTCGTCCGCGCCTTTGGCACCGGTATCATGGTCTATGCGACCGGCCTGATCATCGAGGCGGTACTGGGCATACCCTTCCTGCAGTCGATCCTGGCGATCAGCCTGATCACCATTGTCTATTCCTTCCTCGGCGGCATCCGCGCCGTCGTCTATGCCGACGCGATCCAGATGGTGCTGATCGTCCTCGGCCTGCTGGTCTGTCTGGTTTCCGCGCTGTCGATCATTGGCGGCTGGGGGACATTCTGGGCGAGCGTCGATCCGGCGCGGTTGCAGGTGGTCGACTGGAGCTATGCGGGACTGGTCACCGACGAATTCGCGTTGCTGCCGATGCTGTTCGGTGGATTCGTGCTCTACGTTTCCTATTATGCCTGCGACCAGACCCAGGCCCAGCGGTCACTATCCGCCCGCAGCCTCGCCGACATCCGCAAATTGCTTGCCGCCAACGCGCTGCTGCGCTTTCCGGTGACGCTGCTCTACTGCATCACCGGGCTGGCCGTCGGCGTCATCGCCGCGTCGAACAGCGATTTCCTCGCCCTCGTTCCGGCGGACAGCCCCGATTACCTGATGCCCTATTTCATCATCGAATATCTGCCCAATGGCGTGATCGGACTGCTGCTGGTCGCAATCATGTCGGCGGCGATGTCGACGCTCAGCTCGGCGGTCAATTCGCTGTCGGCGGTCACTATCGAGGATTTGAAGAGCTTTGGAATCCGTGCCGACGGCGAGCGGCGCGAACTGCTGTGGTCGCGACTGCTGGCGCTGCTGTGGGGCGCGGTGATTCTGTTCTTCTCGCTCTATTCCGGCAATATTTCGGCGACGGTGATCGAGGCGATCAACAAGGTCGGCTCGGCACTCTACGGCCCGGTGCTCGGCGTCTTCCTGATCGCGATCCTGTGGCCGCGCCGCACCGTGCTGAGCACCAATATCGGCTTTCTCGTCGGCCTGGGCCTCAACCTCTGGTTCTGGCAGTTCCAGCCGGGCCTGTTCTGGATGTGGTGGAACCTGATCGGTCTGCTCGTGACCCTGACCGTTGCCGTCGCCCTGTCGCTGCTCTCGCGGAAAATGCCGCTCGCAGGTGGCCCCGCTGCCTTCCAGACGCGCAAGGTCCCGCCGTCCTATGTCGTTCTGGTGACGATTGGCCTGACGCTGTTCACCCTGGCGATCATCCTGGTATCGGTATTGATCGAGCGGCTCTAGGCTTGCGAGACTGGTCTAGCCGGCCAGATCTGCTTGGATGAATTCCGCCGCACGCTCGCCGATCATGATGCTCGGCGCATTGGTATTGCCGCTGATGATCTCCGGCATGATCGACGCATCGGCGATATAGAGTCCTTCGAGTCCCCGGAATTTCAGCCTCGGATCGACTACCGCTGCCTCGTCGGCGCCCATCCGGCAGCTGCCGACCGGGTGGTAGACGGTGTCTGCGCGGCTGCGGATCAGCGCGTCCAGCGCTGCATCGTCATTGATGTCGATGGGGTGTCGGTCGGTCGGGGAAAATTCGGTCAGTGGCGGCGTCTCCAGAATCCGCTTCATATGGCGGACCCCCTTGCGCAGCGTTTCGATATCGCGGTCGTCGTCGAGGAAATTCGGATCGATCGCAGGCGCGGAGTGCGCGTCGCTGTCATTCAGGCGCACCGTGCCCTTGCTGTGCGGCCTGAGCACGCAGGCATGGCAGCTGAAACCATGACCCTTGACCGCCTCGCGGCCGTGATCCTCCAGCATCGCCGGCACGAAATGATACTGGATATCGGGCGCCGGCACCTCCGGTCCGCTGCTCCAGAATCCGCCCGCCTCGGCATAAGGCGTGGTCATGATCCCGGTCCGCTTCACGCGATGTTCGAGGATCGCCTTCGCCATCCGCACCGTGCCCTCAAGCGAATCGCCGATCAGTTCCCTGGACTCGGTCTCATAGCCGGAGACAAAATCGATATGATCTTTCAGATTCGCGCCGACTTCGGGCTTGTCGAGCACCACATCCACCCCCTTGTCCTTCAGATGCGCGGCTGGTCCTATGCCCGAAAGCTGCAGAATATGGGGCGAACCGAAAGCCCCGGCGGAGAGCACTACGGCGCCGCGCGCGCGGATCGTCTCGCGTCCGAGGCCCCGTTTGATCTGTACTCCGGTGACCCGGCCTTCCTCGACGATCAGCTTCTCGACCAGCGATCTTGTCCTGATTGTCAGATTGTCGCGCGACCGGGCGGGCTCGACATAGGCGCGCGCTGCGGACCAGCGCTCGCCGTCCTTCTGCGTGACCTGGTACAGGCCGATGCCCTCCTGTTTCTCGCCATTGAAGTCATCGACGATCGGCAACTGCAGGTTGCGGGCCGCCTCGATAAAGGCGAGGCTGCCAGGATTGGGCCATTTCTGGTCGGACACCGACAGCGGCCCGTCGCCGCCGTGATAGGCGTCGCCACCGCGTTCGTTGCCCTCGGATTTCTTGAAATAGGGCAGGACATCGTCATAGGCCCAGCCGGTGCAGCCCATATCGGCCCAATTGTCATAGTCCCATTTGTTGCCGCGAATATAGACCATCGCATTGATCGCGCTCGATCCGCCAAGCCCTCGCCCACGCGGCTGGTAGCCGATGCGGCCGTTGAGACCCTTTTGCGGCACCGTGTCGAATCGCCAGTTGGCGTTTTTCAGCAGGAACGGCATCATGCCCGGCGTCTTGACCAGGAAATTATCGTTGCTACCGCCCGCCTCGATCAGGCAGACCGTGCGCTTGCCGTTCTCGCTCAGCCGTCCCGCAACGGCGCTGCCGGCGGAACCGCCGCCGATGACGATGATGTCAAATTCTGCCATGACCCTGTCTCTTTCCATGCTCGCTTTGCGCGTATTTTGGGAAGACTATATTGTATTGCGCCAGCCGTGCACAGAGCAAACAGACCGACCATCGCACCGCCGATCATGTCGACCAGATAATGAGTGCCCTCGATCGGGGTGGAGAGCAGCATCGCACCGTTGATCAGCAGCAGCGGCCAGCGCAGATAGCGGCACTGCCACGCCATCGCGATATAGATGACCGCAGCGGCGGTGTGGAAGCTCGGTGCGCAAACCAGGCCCTGCAGCGCGCCGAGATCAACCGCGCCGAGCATATTGTCGCGCAGCAGCGGCAGCAGCTCCGCCTGATATAGCGCGCTGGTCGGCATATAGGGCACCGGTCCCTGCCAGACATAGGCGAGCGGTCCGACCGCAGGCATGGCGAGGAACAGCAGCATCGTGACCAGCGCGGCCAGCCAGAAGCTGACCAGGAACAGCTGCGCGCGGGCGCGTTCCCCGCTCAGTGCGAGGCCGCCAAGCAGGAGCACCGGCGACATGTAGATATTGGCATAGGCCAAGCTGCCAGCGGTTTGCAGCCAGGGATTGTCCACCACCAGCATATACCAGCGCACCCAGTCGAAACCCAGCAAAGCATCGATCCGGGCGAGCGCGGCATCGGCAAAGCCGCTGGTCGCGGCGGCGGCTGGATAGGTGGCGGTCGCGCCGAGCAGGCTGATGAACAGGAACAGTCCGACATATTCCGCAAAGTCGTGCGCAGCGCGCTGCCAGCCGCTCTGCCGTTGCCGCAGCGCATGGCGGATCGTTGCTAGCAGGATCAGCGCCAGCAGATATTTGGCGTTGCTCGCCTTCAGAAAATCCATGCCGAGATCGGCCCAGCGCATCATCGCGATCACGGCCAGCAGACTGCAGCCCAGCAAGCCCAATATCCAGCTGGTAGGCACGATCCGCAACTGCGAAGCCTGCGCGTCGCGGTGGATATGGCGGGTATCGCTCATGTCCATGAGAGGAGCCTGCGGCAAGCGGCGTATGAATGTCCGGGATTGGCCAGCCTGCGCCAGGCGCAGCGGCATGCTTTTGAAAATTTCAAGATGATTCCAATGCGCGACCCGCGTGCGAATCGCGCACGTCTGGAGGGGTCCTCAACCCTCTATGACGCGCTTGCGCTTTTTTTCTGTCAAAGGATAGTCACAAAATTGCAAAGAAGCGCAGGCTTATTGCGCGCGCTCGCGTTGCCAGCGCTCCTTGATCATCTCGCTGCTCTCGCGGCTGCCGTCATGGCTCCAGCCCGGCGGCTTCACCAGATAGTTCCACTTGTGCCGCCACGGTGCTGTCCACAGGTCTTTGCCAATCCCGATCCATTCGTGAAAAGCGGCCCAGAAGAGATTGAAACTGTTCAGATTCTTGATGATCCCGTAGCGAATTTCCTCTTCGTCCGTTTCCGGCTCATAGGTCCCGAACAGCTTGTCCCAGATGATGAAAACCCCCGCATAATTGCGATCGAGATAGCGCGCGTTGGTCGCATGATGGACGCGGTGGTGCGAGGGCGTGTTCATCACCGCCTCGAACCAGCGCGGCATCCGGTCGATCGCCTCGGTGTGAATCCAATATTGATAAATCAGGTTCAGTCCGGCGAGGAAGAAGATCAGCGCCGGCGGAAAGCCGATCAGGAACAGCGGCAGGCGGAACAGGAAACTGAGCGCAAAAAAGCCGGTCCAGGTCTGCCGCAGCGCCGTGGTCAGGTTATAATGCTGGCTGCTGTGATGGATGACATGCGCCGCCCAGAACCAGCGGACCCGGTGCGCCGTGCGATGGAACCAGTAATAGGCCAGATCGTCCAGCACGAAGGCCAGCGGCACGATCCACAGCGCGCTCGGCCAGGCGATCGCGATATCCAGCAACCGATATTCATAGACCCACAGGCTCAGCGCGAATACGAGCCCGCCGGTCAGCAGGCCCGCGACAACGCTGCCGGTGCCCAGCGCCAGCGACGTCAGCGCGTCCTTGGTCTCGTAGCGGATCTTCCTGTTCTTGCGGCTCCACCACCATTCCATGGCGACGGTGAGGATGAAGAACGGGACCGCCCAGTCGGTCGGGGATGGCAGGCTTTCCATAATGCCTGACTATTTACACGAATGTTAGTGGCTGTCCAGATGCCGCGATCAGTTGCCCGCCGCCAGCGCATCGACCATCGCCCGCACCGGCGTGATATCATAGCCGGCATTGCCGGCGAGTCGGGAAATCTCGTCGGGATC
>CAWUKF010000122.1:0-7440 GCA_963922745.1 uncultured Sphingomonadales bacterium | reverse complement strand
ATCAACCGTGCTTAACCCGCCCTTTACTCGCTTCTGCTAGCCGTTCGGCTCAAATGACAGGCGGACCCCGGAACCAGAGCGGATGAAAAACTTCTTCACCAAAAACGACCGGCGGGGCACGCTCTGGGCTGCGGTGGTGCTCGCCCTGGTGACCGTGCTGGGCCTGCTGGAACTGGCGCTGGCCGATCGCAAATATGGCCTGTTCACTGGCGGCTTTGGTCAATCGCAGGCGGTCGATACGCTCGCCGAGCGGGCTATATTCCTGCTCGGTTATTTCACCTCGATGGCGCTGCTGGTCATGCTGGCCTGGTGGATCATCGTCCGGATCTTCAGAAGCAACCGCTCCTGGCCGCCTCTGTTCTTTCTGACCACCATCGTCGGCGGCGGTTATATTCTGCTGCTCGCGCTGACCTTCCAGCTGCACCAATATTTCAGCGACACGATGAGCTTCGCGCTGATGGCCAATCTCGGCGGCGGCAGCCTCACCGATGCCCTGCTGTTCGTATCCAACGAGATTTTTATCGGCATCGCTGCGCTGGTTCTGGGCCTGATCGGCTATATCTATATATTCCGACGGCTGTCCCGCACATTCCCGGTGCGCGGCGACCATCCAGTGTGGCCAGCCCATGGCCGTCTTGTCGTCACATTATTCATCAGTACCCTTATCCTTGCCATAATGGTGCCGACGACATCGACCGATGTCCGCAATGGCCTCAACCGCACTCTCGCCTGGGGTCTGTTCATGGATGCCGCCAATATGCTCACCGATTTCGACGGTGACGGCTATGGCTGGATCTCCAGCATGCCCGACCATCATCCGTTCGACGGCAACCGCTACCCGCTGGCACTGGACATACCGGGCAACGGCATCGACGAGGACGGCTATGGTGGCGATCTGCAGCTTGTCTCCTTGCCGCCACAACAACCGAACACTTCGATAGAGGGCAAGCGCCCCAACCTGATCCTGATCGTCATCGAAAGCGCCCGTTATGATGCAATCAACAAGCGCATCAATGGCCAGGCGGTCGCCCCCAATCTCGAAGCCATCGCGAAATCGGGCAGCGTCATTGCTCCCGTCTTCAGCCATGTCGGCTTTACCACCGCCTCGCTCAAATCGATTTTCGGCGGCGCCCAGCAACCAGCCAGCGGATCACCCTCGCTGTTCCGCGAGCTCAAGGCCAGCGGCTATCAGATCGGCGTCTTCTCCGGCCAGCCGGAGGATTTTGGCGACATTTCGGAAACCGTCGGCATGCGCGAAAATGCCGACATCTTCATCGATGGCGAGAAGCTCAAGCATTTGCGGGCCTTCAGCAACGGCGCGCAAGGCTCGATCCTGGTGGACGAGAAGCACCTGCTGAACGCCTTTGACGAAAAATATGACAGCCCCGCGAAATGGCAGCAGCCGCAATTTCTCTATTTCAATTTCCAGTCACCGCATTTCCCCTATTTCCACAAAGGCCTGCCGCTCAAACTGACCGACAGCCCCCTGCCCCGATCCGAGATCAGCGCCGACAACCGCGATGCCTTGCAGCGGACCTACTGGAACGCAGTCCAGTATTCCGACCATCAGCTCGGCGAGCTGGTCGCCCGGCTGAAGCGCGACGGCGTGTGGGACAACAGCGTCGTCGTCATCACCGGCGATCATGGCGAAGACCTGTTCGAGCAGGGCCTGCTCGGTCATGGCCACAACATCAATATCCGGCAGAACGGCACCTTCATGGTGGTCAACCGCCCTGGCGTCACCGCCGACGGGCCGATCGGGCTGAGGGACTATCGCGGCATCATCCTGTCGCTGCTCCAGGGAAAAGAGCCCCATGTCGCTGCCAGGCCGGTGCTGATGACGATCGGCGGTCTCGATCGTCCGACCCAGATCGGCATGGCCGAAACCGGATCGCGGCTGACCAGCCTGCGGCTCGACACCGGCGAAGCGTGCATGGTTGAACAGCGACAATGTGCCAATGTACAAGGCGTGCACGGAAGCTTCAGAAAACGCGTCGACCGCCTGGTCCGGCTGTGGGGCTCGGCACGCTGGCAAAACCGGACGGCGACCCGACCGGATTGAACGCGCGGATGGCAGCTATATGCCATTTTCCCCGCCAGACGGTCGACACGCCCCTTGACCCAAATCCAACAACATCCTATATCGCCACCTCACCACAGATTTCGAGACAGGGCGTGCAGTCGCGCGGCGCGCCAGAAGAAGTGAAATCTGCACGGTTTTCAGGACGCTAAAAAGCTGCAGTTTCCCGCTTCGGGAGACATGCGGCTTTTGTTGTCTTGAAGCGCCTCCACATATTGATTTTCCGCCGGTTTTCCGGCGATGGCGAGAAGGCAAAACTTTATGGCTACCCACGCAGCATCGGTCAAGACGACGGCTCCGACCCCCACCCGCAAGAAACGCATCCGCAAGATCTTCGGCGATATCCACGAAGTCATCGAAATGCCGAATCTCATCGAGGTTCAGCGCGAATCATACGAACAGTTCCTGCGCTCGGATCCTTCGATTGGCTATGTCTCTGGCCTAGAAAAAACGCTGCGCAGCGTTTTCCCGATCCGCGATTTTGCTGGCACCGCCGAAATGGACTTCGTCAACTATCAGCTCGAAGATCCCAAATATAATGTCGAAGAATGCCGTCAGCGGGGCATCACCTATGCCGCGCCGATGAAGGTAACCCTTCGCCTGATCGTGTTCGAGGTTGATCCCGAAACCGAAGCTCGCTCCGTGCTCGATATCAAGGAGCAGGACGTTTACATGGGCGACATGCCTTTGATGACCAAGAACGGCACGTTCGTCATCAACGGCACCGAGCGCGTTATCGTCAGCCAGATGCACCGTTCGCCCGGTGTGCTGTTTGACCATGACCGCGGCAAGACCCACTCGTCCGGCAAGTTCCTGTTCGCCGCCCGCGTCATTCCATACCGCGGCAGCTGGCTCGATTTCGAATTTGACGCCAAGGACATCGTCAACGTCCGTATCGACCGCAAGCGCAAGCTGCCAGTGACCGCATTGCTGCGTTCGCTCGGCGACGCCATTCTCGAGGTCAAGGAAAAGAAGCCTGATTTCAAGGTCGGCGAAATGGTCCGCGTGGCCGGCATGAAACAGCCTGCCGAGATTCTCGAAGTCGACGGCAATCTGATCACCATCCGCGAACCGATGGGTGCCATCGATATCCAGGGCAAGATCGAGGACGAAGGCCGCACCAAGAGCGCGCAGATCGTCAAGATCGTCAAGCAGGGCTATTCCGAGGAAGATATCCTGAACCTGTTCTACGGGCGCATCGTCTACAAGCGCGCCAAGGACGGCTGGACCATCCCGTTCGTCACCGAACAATGGCGCGGCCTGAAGCCAACCTTTGACATTGTCGACGCCCAGAGCGGCGAAGTCGTGTTCGAGGCAGGTACCAAGATCACCCCGCGCGCCGCCAAAAAGGCGGAAAGCGATGGCATGCAGAACATCGTCATCCCGACCGAAGAAATCTTCGGCCGCTACAGTGCCTTTGACCTGATTAACGAGAAAACCGGCGAGATTTACATCGAAGCCGGTGACGAAGTAACCGCCGAAAATCTCGAAAAAATTGACAATGCCGGCATCGACGCGCTCGAGCTGCTTGACATCGACCATGTCACAACCGGACCATGGATCCGCAACACGCTGAAAGCCGACAAGGCCGAAGACCGTGACGGCGCCCTGTCCGACATCTATCGCGTTATGCGTCCCGGCGAACCGCCAACCCGCGAAACTGCGGAAGCCCTGTTCGAAGGCCTGTTCTTCGATCCGGAGCGCTATGACCTCTCCGCCGTTGGCCGCGTCAAGCTGAACATGCGTCTCGAACTCGATGCTCCGGCGGATTATACCATCCTGCGCAAGGAAGATATTATCGCCGTCGTCAAGACCCTCGTCGACCTCAAGGACGGCAAGGGCGAAGTCGATGACATCGACAATCTCGGCAACCGCCGCGTCCGTTCCGTTGGCGAATTGCTGGAAAACCAGTATCGCGTTGGCCTGCTGCGCATGGAGCGCGCCGTCAAGGAGCGCATGAGCAGCGTCGATGTATCCACCGTGATGCCGAACGACCTGATCAACGCCAAGCCTGCCGTCGCGACGGTCCGCGAATTCTTCGGCTCCTCGCAGCTCTCGCAGTTCATGGACCAGACCAATCCGCTTTCGGAAGTCACCCATAAACGCCGTGTGTCAGCCTTGGGCCCCGGTGGTCTGACCCGTGAACGCGCCGGCTTTGAAGTCCGCGACGTTCACCCGACCCATTATGGCCGGATTTGTCCGATTGAAACGCCGGAAGGCCCGAACATCGGCCTGATCAACTCGCTGGCCTCGTTCAGCCGCGTCAACCAGTACGGCTTTATCGAAACGCCGTACCGGAAGGTCGTCGACAACAAGGTCACCGACGATGTGGTCTATCTCTCCGCGATGGAAGAGCAGAAGCACACCGTGGCGCAGGCCAATGCCGAACTCAACGAAGACGGCAGCTTTGTCGAGGAAATCGTTTCCTCACGTCAGGCTGGCGAATTCCTGATGGCACCGCGCGACATCATCACCCTGATGGACGTCAGTCCGAAGCAGCTGGTGTCGGTTGCCGCCTCGCTGATCCCGTTCCTGGAAAACGATGACGCCAACCGCGCGCTCATGGGATCGAACATGCAACGTCAGGCCGTGCCTCTGGTGAAAGCCGAAGCTCCGTTTGTCGGCACCGGCATGGAAGAAACCGTGGCCCGTGATTCGGGTGCCGCCATTGCCGCACGCCGCGCCGGTATCGTCGATCAGGTGGATGCCACCCGTATCGTGATCCGCGCATCGGGTGCGGTGGAAGCCGGCAAGTCGGGCGTGGACATCTACACGCTGCAGAAGTTCCAGCGCTCCAACCAGAACACCTGCATCAACCAGCGTCCGCTGGTGAAGGTTGGCGAAATCGTCCAGCAGGGCGACACGATTGCCGATGGTCCGTCCACTGACATGGGTGAGCTGGCGCTGGGCAAGAACAGCCTCGTCGCCTTCATGCCCTGGAACGGCTACAACTACGAGGATAGTATCCTTATCTCCGAGCGGATCGTGAAGGATGACGTATTCACCTCGATCCATATCGAAGAATTTGAAGTCATGGCCCGCGACACCAAGCTCGGACCGGAAGACATCACCCGTGACATTCCGAATGTCGGCGAGGAAGCCCTGCGCAACCTCGACGAAGCCGGCATTGTCTATATCGGTGCGGAAATCGAACCAGGCGATATTCTCGTCGGCAAGATCACGCCGAAGGGCGAATCCCCGATGACGCCGGAAGAAAAGCTTCTCCGCGCCATCTTCGGCGAAAAAGCGTCTGACGTCCGCGACACGTCCCTGCGCCTGCCGCCCGGTGTAGCCGGCACGGTGGTCGAGGTCCGCGTCTTCAACCGTCACGGTATCGACAAGGACGAACGCGCCCTGGCGATCGAACGCGAGGAAATTGCACGCTTTACCAAGGATCGCGACGACGAACGCGCCATCCTCAACCGTGCAACCTTCAACACGCTGAAGGACATGCTGATCGGCCAGACCGCGACATCCGCGCCAAAGCCGATGAAGAAGGGTGCGGAGATCACCGAGGAAAGCCTGTCCGAACTGGAACAGGTCGACTGGTGGAAGATCGCCGTCAAGGACGATCAGGTTCAGTCCGACTTCGAAGCCACCCGTCAGCAATATGACGAAGCGATCAAGCTGATCAACGAGCGGTTCGAAGACCGTCGCGAAAAGCTGGAACGCGGCGACGAACTCGCACCGGGCGTATTGAAGATGGTCAAGGTCTTCGTCGCGGTGAAGCGCAAGCTGCAGCCGGGCGACAAGATGGCTGGCCGTCACGGCAACAAGGGTGTCATCTCGCGCATTCTGCCACAGGAAGACATGCCGTTCCTCGAGGACGGCACGCCGGTAGACATCGTGCTCAATCCGCTGGGCGTGCCTTCGCGCATGAACGTCGGCCAGATTTTCGAAACCCATCTGGGCTGGGCCGCACGTGGTCTGGGCCAGCAGGTTACCGAAGCCCTGGAAGAATGGCGCCTCGCCAACCCCGATCCGGAAGCGGCGCCGCCACCGGATGCGGTCAAGGAACGGCTCAAGGTCATCTATGGCGAGCAATATCATGAAGATATCGACTCCCGTGACACGGCCGAGATCGTCGAAATGGTCGGGCATCTCCGGCACGGCATCCCGATGGGTACGCCGGTGTTCGACGGTGCGCACGAAGGCGACATTTCCGACATGCTGGAACTGGCAGGTCTGGATCGCAGCGGCCAGGTCAATCTTTACGATGGCCGGACCGGTGACAAGTTCGACCGCAAGGTGACCGTGGGCTATATCTACATGCTCAAGCTTCACCATCTGGTCGACGACAAGATCCACGCCCGTTCGATCGGACCCTATAGTCTGGTCACGCAACAGCCTCTCGGCGGCAAGGCCCAATTCGGCGGACAGCGTTTCGGCGAAATGGAAGTCTGGGCGTTGCAGGCTTACGGCGCGGCCTACACGCTGCAGGAAATGCTGACGGTCAAGTCGGATGACGTGATCGGCCGCACCAAGGTCTACGAAGCGATCGTCAAGGGCGACGACACGTTCGAGGCCGGCGTCCCGGAAAGCTTCAACGTTCTGGTCAAGGAAATGCGGTCGCTCGGCCTCAACATCCAGCTCTCCAGCTTTGGCGACGAAGATGATGAGGAAGGCGACGACGGGATTGCGATCGCGGCGGAGTGAAGCGCTAGTTTCACCCCCCGCAGCATTTCAAATTTGGGGCGAAAGCCCAAGAGGAATTAAGACATGAATCAAGTAACAAATTTTGCAAATCCGATCGCAAAACCGGAAACTTTTGACCAGATCCAGATCGGTCTGGCGTCGCCCGAGCGTATCCGCAGCTGGTCCTTTGGCGAAATCAAGAAACCGGAAACCATCAACTACCGGACCTTCAAGCCGGAACGTGACGGCCTGTTCTGCGCCCGTATCTTTGGTCCGGTAAAGGATTACGAATGCCTGTGCGGCAAGTACAAGCGCATGAAGTACAAAGGCATCGTTTGCGAAAAATGCGGTGTCGAAGTCACGGTGACCAAGGTTCGCCGGGAACGCATGGGTCATATCGACCTGGCCGCTCCGGTCGCTCATATCTGGTTCCTGAAATCGCTGCCATCGCGCATCGGCCTGCTGCTCGACATGCAGCTCAAGCAGCTCGAACGCGTGCTCTATTTCGAAAGCTATGTGGTCATCGAACCCGGCTTGACGGCGCTGGAAAAATTCCAGTTGCTGACCGAAGACGAAATGCTCGCAGCCCAGGATGAATATGGCGAAGACGCCTTCTCCGCCGGCATCGGTGCCGAAGCCGTCAAGATCATGCTGCAGGACCTCGACCTGAAGCAGGAACGCGACGATCTGATGGAAGATCTGCGCACGACCAAGTCGACGCTGAA
>CAWUKF010000121.1:0-7467 GCA_963922745.1 uncultured Sphingomonadales bacterium | reverse complement strand
GACCGAGTGCTGGCGGCGGACTGGCGGCCAGCGCGGCGCTGATGAACCGCGACCGAGGCGGCCCCGAGATCGCGTTCCAGCTGCTGATCTACCCGATGCTTGATGATCGCCATGACACGCCATCGGGCCGTGCGGAGATTCCGCCTTCGACATGGAATCGCGAAACCTCGCTACACGCCTGGTCGCTGTACGCCGAGGAAGAAGGCGCCAGTCCCTATGCAGCGGCGGCGCGGGCGACGGATCTTTCGGGCCTGCCACCAGCCTATATCATGTGCGGCGATCTCGACCTGTTTCTCGACGAAGATATTGCCTATGCCAACCGGCTTCGTTCATCGGGGGTTCCGGTTGAACTTGCTATATATCCCGGAGCGCCGCACGGATTTAACGGATTTGCCCCCCAGGCAGCGGTCAGCAAGCGCGCCAACGCTTCCATCAGAATGGCACTGGAGCACGCCCTGTCTTGAGCGAACTGGATTTTATTGACCGGCTGAAAGCCATCACCACCCATCCTGCCGCACGCGGCCTGACCGACGATGTCGCGATGATGCCGTTCGGGCGGCACAAGCTGGTGATGACTCACGACATGATGGTCGAAGGAGTGCACTTCCTGCGCGGCGCCGATCCCGCCGACGTGGCGTGGAAGCTGGTTGCGGTGAACCTGTCCGATCTGGCGGCCAAGGGCGCGAAGCCGCTTGGTGTGTTGCTCGGCTATGGCCGGACCTCCGGCGACCAGTGGGATGCGGCCTTTGTCGAAGGGCTGAAACAGGCGATCGACCGTTTTGCTGTGCCGCTGCTCGGCGGTGACACGGTGGCGATGGGTGACAATGGCCCGCGCACATTCGGGCTGACCGCGATTGGCGAAGCCAAGGGCCATATCGTACCCTCGCGGAGCAATGCCCGGTCGGGGCACGCGGTCTATGTCACCGGCACCATTGGCGATGCCTGGGCCGGCCTGCAAATCGCGTCGGGCGCGCTGCGATCCTCCGACATCGAGACGACCGCCTCGCTGCTGAAAGCGCACAACCGTCCGATGCCGCGACTGGAAGACGGCAGAATATTATCCAATCTGGTCAGCAGCATGATGGATGTTTCCGATGGTCTGCTGCTCGACGCCTCGCGGATCGCAGCCGCCAGCGGCGTGCAGATCGAAATCGATCTGGCAGAAATACCGCTGTCCAGGCAGTTCCAGACCCTGGTCGGGGATGACCAGGAGGCACGGCTCAAGGCGGCGACCGGCGGTGACGATTATCAGTTGCTGCTTACCGCCAGCCCCGAGACCGTATTGTCGGTGCCGCTGACCTGTGTCGGAATTTGCCGCCCGGGATCAGGCGTGGCGCTGCACAGCCATGGCGAGAGGATGGAACTGCCCGAACGGCTGGGATTTGTCCACGCCTGACCGGGCGATCGCCAGGACGGTCGAACGGTCCCGCATCCGCATATCCAACCCCCAAAATCAGGGCTTGCGCGATTTGCGTTTCCCGCACTATAGCATGTCCTCAATAGCCCCGAAGATACGGGGCGTTTTAGTATAAACAATAGGGGAGAGTGCAGCGATGACGGTTGTCACCATTTCAATTTTATGTGGTTTTGTCGCCATATTATACGGCTTCATAACCAGCCGCCAGGTGCTCAATGCGCCGGCCGGAAACGAAAAAATGCAATCCATCGCGGGCGCGATCCAGGAAGGTGCCCAAGCTTATCTGAACCGTCAGTATCGGGCGATCGGTATCGTCGGTCTGGTCGTCGCGATCCTGGTCTTCATATTTCTCGGCGTCATTTCAACCGTTGGTTTTCTGCTCGGTGCCATCCTTTCCGGTGTGGCCGGCTATATCGGGATGAATATCTCGGTTCGCGCCAATGTCCGGACGGCACAGGGGGCAAGCGAGAGCCTGCAGACTGGTCTCACCGTCGCGTTTCGCGCCGGTGCGGTGACCGGGATGCTGGTCGCTGGCCTCGCGCTTCTGGCGATTTCGATCTTCTTCTATGTGCTGACCACGCAGATGGGCATGGCGGCCAATGACCGGACGGTGATTGACTCGCTGGTCGCTCTGGCCTTTGGCGCTTCGCTGATCTCGATCTTTGCGCGTCTTGGCGGCGGTATCTTTACCAAGGCTGCCGACGTCGGTGCCGATCTGGTTGGCAAGGTCGAAGCGGGCATCCCCGAGGATGATCCACGCAATCCAGCCACCATCGCCGACAATGTCGGCGACAATGTTGGTGACTGTGCCGGCATGGCGGCCGATCTGTTCGAAACCTATGTCGTAACGGTTGGTGCCACCATGGTGCTGCTGGCGCTTCTCTTCGGCGATCTGGTTGGCAGCGCGATGCTGTACAATCTGATGTCGCTGCCGCTGATCGTTGGCGGTGTCTGCATCCTGACCTCGATCATCGGCACCTATATGGTCCGGCTCGGCAAGGGCACGAACATCATGGGCGCGCTGTACAAGGGTTTCATTACCACCGCAGTGCTGTCGATCCCGGCAATCTGGTATGTCACCATGCGTACGCTGGGTGACATGAATACGCCAATTGGCGTCGCGCTGGACGGCAGCGGCGGCTTTACCGGCATGGCCCTGTTCTGGTCGATGATGGTGGGTCTGGCGGTTACCGGCCTGATCATCTGGATCACCGAATATTATACCGGCACCGACTATCGTCCGGTGCGGTCGATCGCCAAATCGTCGGAAACCGGCCACGGCACCAACGTGATCCAGGGACTGGCGATTTCGATGGAAGCGACGGCCCTGCCGACGCTGGTTATCGTTGTCGGCATCGTCATTGCCTTCCAGCTTGCCGGTCTGATCGGTATCGCCTTTGCGGCGACCGCCATGCTGGCGCTCGCCGGGATGGTTGTGGCGCTGGATGCTTATGGTCCGGTGACCGATAATGCTGGCGGCATCGCCGAAATGGCTGGCCTCGACGAGAGCGTCCGCAACAAGACCGACGCGCTCGATGCGGTGGGCAACACCACCAAGGCGGTGACCAAGGGCTATGCCATCGGTTCTGCCGGTCTTGCCGCGCTGGTGCTGTTCTCGGCCTATACCGCTGATCTGCAGGAGTTCTTTCCGAACCTCGACGTCAGCTTCAGTCTTGAAAATCCCTATGTGATCGTGGGGCTTCTGCTCGGTGCGCTGCTTCCCTATCTCTTCGGTTCGATGGGTATGACGGCTGTTGGCCGGGCTGCCGGCGATGTTGTGATCGACGTGCGCGACCAGTTCGCCAATGATCCGGGCATCATGGCGGGCACCTCGCGTCCCAACTATGCACGGACCGTGGATCTGGTGACCAAGGCAGCGATCAAGGAAATGGTTCTGCCATCGCTGTTGCCGGTGCTGGCACCGATCGTGGTCTATTTCGCGATCACCGCAGTCGCGGGGCAGGCCAATGGCTTTGCGGCTCTTGGTGCCCTGTTGCTCGGCGTGATCGTCTCCGGCCTGTTCGTTGCCCTGTCGATGACAGCCGGTGGTGGTGCCTGGGACAATGCCAAGAAATATATCGAGGACGGCAATCATGGCGGCAAGGGTTCGGAAGCCCACAAGGCGGCCGTAACCGGTGATACCGTGGGCGATCCCTACAAGGATACCGCTGGCCCAGCCGTCAACCCGATGATCAAGATTACCAATATTGTCGCATTGCTGCTGCTGGCAGCGCTCTATGCGGCACAGGGTGGTGTGTAACAAGATCCGCTGGACCGTTAGTCCTGAATTTATCGAAGGACGCTGATCACCGAGAAACGGTCTTCGACAGGCTCAGACCTAACGGTAAGCAATTCACCCCGCCGGAAGCGATTTCGGCGGGGTTTTTCGTGGCCGGAATCCGGGAATTTTGTCAGCTCAGCGTTAATAACATATTACCCCTTTTCGATTAGCCATGTCGCTGGATTCAAAAGTATGGCGAGCAGGCTGACATCAATGGACTTAAGCGGGCTACAGAAACTCCAAGGCAGGGATATCCGGAGCAACCGGTTTCGCGAAGGCCTCTCTGCGTGCGAATTTCAGACCGAATTCCGCCCCGCCACGGCGCTGGATGTCCCTATGGTCGATTGGTGGCGCGAGCTTGCCGGGCAGGCGAGCGAGCCGAACATATTCTACGAACATTGGTTTTTGCGCCCGGCGCTGACCCAGTTTGACGATCATCCCGATCTTCGCCTGTTCCTGCTCTGGGCCGGCGAGGCCGGACAATCGGAATTGCTGGCCCTGCTGCCGCTCGGCCCGGTGAGCCGGTTCGGACGGTGGCCGGTACCGCATGTCGAGAACTGGCTGCATTACAACTGCTTTCTCGGCACGCCGCTGGTCCGCAAGGGTTACGAGCAGCCCTTCTGGGAGCGGCTGCTGTCCGCGCTCGACGGTTCCGAATGGCCTGGGTTTTTGCACATTAACGGGATGACTATCGGCGGGCCGCTGGATCAGGCAATGCGAGCCGTCTGCGGTGCGCAGAACCGGCGCTGCGATCTGGTGTACAGCGAGGCGCGGGCCTTTCTGCAGAGTGATCTGGGGCCGGACGCCTATCTCGAAACCAATGTGCGCGGGAAAAAGCGCAAGGAGCTCAGACGACAGGCCAAGCGCCTGGGTGAACTGGGCGCGGTGACCTACGCTCACCAGCGCGATGCCGAGCGCCTCGACCTGTGGATAGATGAATTTCTGGAGCTGGAACGGCGCGGCTGGAAAGGCTTTGGCGGTTCGGCGCTCGATTCCGCCGGCCAGACCCGGGAATTTTTCCGCAAGACCCTGCACGGTGCGGCGCAAGCCGGCCAGCTGGAGCGTCACGACATCCGGCTCGACGGCACGCCGCTGGCGATGCTGGTGAATTTTCACAGCGGTCGCGGCAGCTTTTCCTTCAAGACCGCCTTTGATGAAGCCTTTGCCCGCTTTTCCCCCGGCGTGCTGCTGCAACTGGAGAATCTCAAGATCCTCGATAATCCGGCAATTACCTGGATGGACAGCTGCGCGGCGCAAGATCATCCGATGATCGACAGCATCTGGTCGGACCGCCGCCATATCGGCCGCTTCTCGGTCGAGCTCGGTGGCTTGTCGCGTCGTGCGGTCTTCCACGGGCTGCGGCTCGGCGAGGACCTGATGGGGAAGATCAAGGGACGGGACATATTTGATCCGACGGAGATGAAGCAATGAACCAGATCAGCAGTCAGGCGATATTCCGGCAGCCTGTTTTCGGCGAAACCGCCAGGCAGCAATTCGATGCCTGCTATCCCGAGCAGGCGCGGGTGCTGGACCACAAGATGCAGGCGCACGAGCTGTTGACGCTGGAGGCGCTGGCCGACCTGGGCACGGCACTGCCGGCAGCGAGCGTCGAATATAATCCGGGCGATCTGCCGGTCGGTATCAAGCCGGAGGATGTGCCGGACAATGGCATGAGCATCGGTGACACCATCCGGAACATCGACAGCGCTGCCAGCTGGGCGGTGCTCAAGAATATCGAGCAGATGCCGGAATATGAGGGGTTACTGCTTTCGCTGCTCGCCGAAATCCGGCCAATTCTGGAAGCGAAGACCGGGCAGATGCTGAAGCCGCAGGGCTATATCTTTGTCTCCTCGCCGAACGCGATGACCCCCTATCATTTCGATCCCGAGCATAATATCCTGCTGCAGCTGCGCGGCGAAAAATGGATGACCACTTTTCCGGCCGGCAACGCCCGCTATGCGGCTGACGAAATCCACGAAGGCTATCATCTTGGCGGCCATCGCAATCTGGTCTGGCAGGATGAGTTTGAAGCCGAAGGCATCAAGCATCATCTGACCCCGGGCAAGGCGATCTTCGTGCCGGTGATGGCCCCGCATTTCGTGAGGGTCGGGCCGGAACCGAGCATCTCGCTGTCGATCACCTGGCGGTCGGACTGGAGCTTTGAAGAGGCCGATGCGCGGGCGTTCAATGGCTGGCTGCGGAAGCGGGGGGTGACTCCGAAGGCACCGGGGCGGTTTCCGGCTCGGAACCGGGCGAAGGCGTTGGGCTGGCGGGTACTCAGGAAGTTTGGAAGCTAGGGGATATTGGCGGCGGTTAACACTTCGCCTCTTCTGAAAGTTCACGATTCATCGGTTTCAGGAATTTTGATGAAGTTCCCCTCTTTCAATCCGACAGCGCTTACTTATATGACATGATATAACATATCATTCAAAGTTGGTTTATCATGTACGTTTCTCCAAATATTTCGCGCCTGAACAAGAAGGGCAATGATCTGGTTGAAGGGGCGGCGATCTCGGTGTCGGTGCTGTGCCTTGTTCATTGCCTGGCGTTACCGGTGCTGCTGCTCCTTCTGCCGGGCCTGTTGGGGATTTTTGCGCAATCCGAGATTTTTCACGCCGCCATTTTCCTGATCATAGCTCCCTTTGCAGCGGTTGCCTTTCTGATCGGCTACCGGTGCCACAGGCAGCCGGTTCCAGCGATGCTGGGGCTGGCCGGCCTGATCTGCCTCGCCGTTGCCCTGATCCCGGGCCTCGGCGAGGAGCGAGAATATTGGATGACGATTACCGGCAGCCTGTTGCTGGTTATCGGCCATCTGCTGAATTGGGCAAAGCGGAGACATGGCCATTAAGCGGGCGCTGGCTTTGGAGGCGCTTATGCTTCCCGCTTGACTTTCCCCCCGCCACCGTCACTCTATCCGGAAAAATCAGGAGAGAGATTATGGCCACCGTTGTCGCTGCTGCACCCGCCACCATGGACGCCTTTATCGAGAAGCAGGCGCGCGGGGATGCGGTGGTGAATATCGTGCTCGCCGGCGGGATCAATTACTGGCTGACGCGCGGTCTGGCCTTTGTGCCGGGGACGTTGCCGCCGGGCGATACCGATCCCAGCCTGGGCGGAACGCTGGTCGGCATCGCGGTTTTGATGAGCATATTGCTGACGCTGATCGTCTATCCGATCACCGTTGCGCAGCGCAAGGCGGGCAAGGTCGTGCCCGGGCTGGCCGCCGATACGCGCGTCGGTTTCGCGCCCTTCCTGTTAGCGCTCAAGCATCTTATGCTAACGCTGATTCCGGCGATTCTGATCGGGGTGGTGCTGCAGGGCGTGGCGCCGGATCTGCGCTTTTCGCCGCCGGTCTTTATCGTGATCGTCACCATCATCGCGGCGGTGCTGGCCTATTTCATGTCGAAGAGCACGACGCGGGCGACGCTGAAGCTGTGATTATCATTTCGGCATCCTTCACCGTCCCGACCGAGCGGCGCGCAGAGATCATTGCCCTGTGCGCCGAGCACAGCGCCCGGTCGCGGGCCGAGCCGGGCTGTCTCTCACACCATATCCATGCCGATTGCGAGAATCCGAACCGGTTGTTCTATTACGAAGAGTGGCGGGACGAGGCCGCTGTTGCGACGCATTTCGCGGTGCCGGAATCGGGGGGATTTGTGAAGCGGCTGGCCGAGATGCTGGGCGAGCGACCGAAGATCGGGATTTACCGGGCGGAAGCGGTTTCGGTTCAGGACTTGAGTTGATTTCCGTTAGCCCTGAGCCTGTCGAA
>CAWUKF010000120.1:0-7477 GCA_963922745.1 uncultured Sphingomonadales bacterium | reverse complement strand
ACCCGCCAGTCCGTCGCGAATTTGTCCGAGATCGCGCGGGCTGCCCCGCCCGGCCGAGACCCGCCCCAAGGCGCGACCGATATCGGGCAGCGCCTTCAGTTCAGTGCGGACATCGTCGCGGATCGCAGAGCCATCGTGAAAATATTGCACAAGTCCGAGTCGGCGGTTGATCGGTTGCTCGGCGAACAGAGGCGCAGACAGATCGCGGGCGAGCAGGCGGGCTCCGGCCGGAGTCACCGTACGGTCAATCGCATGCAGCAGACTGCCCTCGCGTCCGCCGGCGAGCGTCCGGTCGATTTCCAGACTCGCCCGGGTCGGTCCGTCAATCGAAAGGAATTCCCGCGTCTCGCGCTTCTTCGGCGGATGCAGGTAGGGCGCATGGCCCTGCGAAACATGATCGACATAGGCGATCAGCCCCCCGGCACTCGCCAATTCGGCGCGAGAGAATTCGCCCATTCCGTCGAGCGTGGCCACCCCGAAATGCTCGCGCAGCCGCTGTTCCGCCCGGATGCTGTCAAAATTTTCCCCGGCCCAGCCGGTCGCCTTGTGCAGGCGTGGCAGCAGCGAGGGCGGACAGATGATTTCCGAGGGCGAAATGCGTGCCAGTTCGGCGTCGAGCGCGTCGCCGGATATCGTCGCCAGTTCGAAATTGCCGGTCGAAATGTCGGCCGCCGCGAGACCGATTTCGCCCTGCACTTCGGCGAGCGCGACCAGCATGTTGTCGCTGCGCGCATCGAGCAGATTGTCCTCGGTCAGCGTACCGGCAGTGACATAGCGAATGATATCGCGGGCGACGAGAGCCTTGTAGCCGCCACGTGCCTTGGCCTCTGCAGGTGTTTCCACTTGCTCAGCAATCGCAACCTTGTACCCGGCACGGATCAGTTTCGCCAGATAGCCTTCAGCCGAATGGACCGGCACTCCACACATCGGAATGGCGTCCCCGGCATTCTTGCCGCGCGAGGTCAGCGCGATATCGAGCGTGGCCGCCGCGCGCTTGGCGTCCTCGTAGAACAATTCGAAAAAGTCGCCCATCCGGTAGAACAACAGGCAGTCGCCAGCCTTTTCCTTGAGACCGAAATATTGCTCCATCATCGGCGTGACCTTGTCCGGTGCCGATGGAGGCGCGTTGTCGCTCTTTTCTGCTGTGTCCTGAGTCTGGGTTGCCATGGCCCCGCGATAGACCAGTGCAGCGGGACATAAAAGAGCGGCGAACATATCCCGTTGAAATTTACTTCATATTGCGGCGCTGGACCAAAGCGAGTAAGCCTGAAAGCGGGACGTGACCATCCGATCGGCGCAGACAAGCCGACAATCGATATGCGGAGATATAATTTGGCTGACAAGAAAGAAACCAATCTGGAATTTTCCGAACGGGAGGCGCTGCTGTTCCATTCCCATGGTCGACCCGGAAAAATCGAGATCATTGCTTCAAAGCCGATGGCCACCCAGCGCGATCTCAGCCTTGCCTATTCTCCCGGCGTTGCCGTTCCCGTCCGGGCAATTGCTGAAGACCCTTCGAAAGCCTATGACTATACCGCGAAAGGCAATCTGGTCGCGGTGATCTCAAACGGCACCGCGATCCTGGGCCTCGGCAATCTCGGTGCCCTCGCCTCCAAGCCAGTGATGGAAGGCAAGGCAGTGCTGTTCAAGCGCTTCGCCGATGTCGATTCGATCGATCTCGAACTCGATACGGAGGACGCGGATACTTTCATCAACGCGGTCCAGATCATGGAACCGAGCTTCGGCGGCATCAATCTGGAGGATATCGCTGCGCCCGACTGTTTCATCATCGAACAGACGCTGCGCGACCGGATGAATATCCCGGTCTTTCATGATGACCAGCACGGCACTGCAATCATTGCTGCGGCCGGCCTGATCAACGCCTGCCTGCTGACCGACCGGAAGATCGAGGATATCAAGGTGGTGGTCAACGGTGCCGGCGCGGCAGCCATTGCCTGTGCTTCGCTGATCAAGAGCCTCGGTGTTCCGCACGACAATCTGACCATGTGCGATCGCAAGGGTGTCATCTATCGCGGTCGCGACGATGTCGACCAGTGGAAATCGGCCCATGCGATTGACAGCGATGCGCGCACACTGGAAGAAGCTTTGAACGGGGCCGACTGCTTCCTTGGCCTGTCCGCCGCCGGCGCGCTGAAACCCGAAATGGTCAAGGAAATGGCACCACAGCCAATCATTTTTGCCATGGCCAATCCGGACCCGGAAATCACTCCGCCGGATGCCAAGGCAGCCCGTCCCGATGCGATTATCGCCACCGGCCGCTCCGATTTTCCCAATCAGGTCAACAATGTTCTCGGCTTTCCGTTCATCTTCCGCGGCGCGCTGGACGTGCGGGCCACCCGGATCAACGAGGAGATGAAGGTGGCGGCCGCGCAAGCCATCGCCGAACTCGCCCGGGAACAGGTGCCGGAAGAAGTTGCCGTCGCCTATGGCGGCCATGCCCCGACATTCGGGGTGGACTACATAATTCCGGCCCCATTTGATCCGCGCCTGATGGACGTGGTGTCGGCGGCCGTTGCCAAGGCCGCGATGGACAGCGGCGTGGCCCAGAAGCCGATCGAGGATATGGATGCCTATCGCCAGAGCCTGAAGGCGCGGCTCAATCCGACCACATCGGTGCTGACCCAGGCCTACGAAGCAAGCCGCCTGTCACCGAAGCGGATCATCTTTGCGGAAGCCGAAGAGGATGTTGTGCTGCGCGCGGCAATCCAGTTCCAGGATGGCGGCTATGGCACGCCGGTGCTGGTCGGTCGCGACGACCGGGTACGGGAGAAACTTAAGGAACTGGGCGTGCGAAACCCGGACAGCTTCGAAATCCACAACAGCCGCAACAGTCCGCTGGTGCCCGACATGGTCAACATGCTGTACGAGCGGCTGCATCGCCGTGGCTACATGGAGCGCGATATCAAGCGCATGGTCAACCAGGACCGCAACATATTTGGTTCGGCGCTGCTCGCGATGGACCAGGGCGATGCGATGATCACTGGCGTGACACGGCCCTATTCGCAAACCTTCCGCGATATCGCAAAGGTCATTGATGTCGAGAAGGGCCGTACTGCCTTTGGCATTCACATCATGGTCGGCCAGCATCATACGGTCTTCATGGCCGACACCACGGTCAACGAACGACCGACGGCACATGAACTGGCCGATATCGCCGAACAGACCGCGACTGTCGCCCGACAAATGGGTCACGAACCACGCGTGGCCTTCCTCAGCTACTCGACCTTCGGCAATCCCGAGGGACGCTGGCTGGAAAATTTGCGGGAAGCGGTAGCGCTGCTCGACCAGCGGCGCGTCTCGTTCGAATATGAGGGCGAAATGGCACCCGATGTCGCGCTCAATCCCAAGCTGATGGCAAATTATCCGTTCAGCCGGCTGTCGCAGCCGGCCAATGTGCTGGTCATGCCCGGGCTGCAATCGGCCAACCTGTCGGCGAAACTGCTGCGCGAACTGGGCGGTGATTCGGTAATCGGACCGATGCTGGTTGGACTGGAAAAATCGGTGCAGATCGCCACCATGGCATCCACCGCATCGGAACTGGTGACCCTGGCGGTCCTCGCCGCCAGCGGTATCGCCAAATAGGCGAAGCCGTCAGGGGCGGGTGGGATCGTTGCTGGGGCCCTGGGCACCGGGAGCGCCAACCGCCCCGATATTGCCGAACAGTTCTTCAAAGAAAGAGCGGTCTCGGCCCAGAGTCGGCGTCTTGTCGCCATCGGGGCTGATGTTCGCAACCAGTTCCAGACCCGTACGATCAACCGCAGTCACATTTCCGTCGGCATCAAATTTCACGCGCATCACCAGCTGATCGCGCGGATGCGGGTTGTTGAAACCATATTGGCGGGTGTCGCGAGACAGATAGTACCAGGTGCTGTCGTCAAACTGACCAGTGAAGGTCGGACGGCCAAGCGATGCCTCGACAGACTGACGGTTGTCGACGCCCGGCTGGATCGCCGACATCAGCACTTCATCGGCAATATATCCCTGATGACCGCGCACCTGGGTGCAACCGGCCATCGTCATGGTGCCAGCCACTAGCCCGAGCAAAAGGCTGTATTTTCTGATATTGCCGACCATCAAACTCATTCTCCACTATCCGGGCAGCACCATATCGGTCGCTGACCCGTCAACGCCCATTGCATCTCGCGTCATAAATATCAATATGCCCTGTATCCAGACTTAACAAACGCACCGATCGTCCATAAACTTACGATTCAACCAGCGGAACCAGCAATGTCCTTTTTCAGCAAGATTTTTTCCCGAGACAATCCGAATGCAAAGCTGCAGCCGCTGTACAATGCGATCGTCAGCGAGGGGCGACAACTGGCCTGGTACGAAGAGGGTCAGGTGCCAGACAGCATCGACGGCCGGTTCGACATGATCGCCGCGATATTTTCACTGGTGCTGATCCGGCTCGAGAAAGACGAGGAGCGGGGCCAGGATCTGGCATGGTTGACCGAACTATTCATTCGCGACATGGACGGGCAACTGCGCCAAATCGGTATTGGCGACATGATCGTCGGCAAGCATGTCGGCCGGATCATGGGCGCGCTGGGTGGCCGTGTCGGCGCCTATCGGGATGCCCTCGAGCAGGGAGCGGACCTGCGCGCAGCGATCGTCCGCAACATTTTTCGTGGGGAACAACCGGATGACCATGCGCTGGATTTTCTCGCCAACCGGCTGAACGCCTATCACGTGGCGCTGCAAAAATGTGACGCGGATGCAATCATTGCCGGCCAGATACCAGCAAGCGGAGCGTCTGTATGATCGACACGCCGGAATTTTCCCATATCGTCAAGCTTTCGGAAATCGGCTCGACGCCGCGCACCGGCACGCTGTCCGCAAACGAGGACGAGCGGAAAAAACTGGCGCAGAGATTCGATCTGCCAAAAATCACCTCGCTGGACGCCAGCTATAAATTGCAGGCCGGCGAGAACCGGATCGAATTTAGCGGTCGGATCGAATCCGATCTGCAGCAGCGCTGCTCCGTAACCGGGGAGAGTTTCCAGGTGCGGCTGCGCGAGGAATTTGACATCGCCTTTGTCCCGGAGCTGGCAATCGAAGGCACCGACGAGGAAATCGAACTCACCGAAGAGGATTGCGACGTCATCGAATATGAGAACGGCCAGATCGATCTCGGGGAAGCCATTGCCCAGACGCTTTATCTGGCACTTCCCCCCTTTCCGCGCGGCCCCAATGCGGACATCGTGGCGCGGGAAGTCCTCAAATCAGAAGAAGAAGCTGGCCCCTTCGGCGCGCTGGCGGCGCTGAAAGACAAGCTGCCCTAGGCGGTTTCCTTCTCGGCCTTTCGTTCGGCGGCGTTGGTCAGGCGTTTCTGCAGCCCGTTCAGCCGCTGCTTGCTGGTGATCTTTCCGCCCAGCAGATCGGTGATATAGAAGGTATCCACCGCGCGCTCGCCATAAGTCGCGATATGCGCGCTATGCACGGTGACCTTGGATTCGAAAAGCGCGTAGGCGAGCTCGTTGAGCAGCGCTGGCCGGTCCTGCGCATTGACCTCTATGACGGTGAAGCGGTTGGAGGCATCATTGTCGACCAAGGCAAAGGGAGTGATGACAAATGCGCCAGCGCGCGAATGGGTCAGCGGCCGGGCCTCAAGCTTGGTCGAAAGCTTGGTGCGGTTCGCCATCGCGTCCTCTACCGCCTTCTTCAAGCGATCAAGCTGGCCTTTCTCCGAAAAGGGCTTGCCGTGCGGGTCCTGGACTAGGAAATTGTCCAGCGCCATGCCGTCGCGAGTGGTGTGGATGCGTGCGTCGATGATATTGCCGCCGGACACATGGATGCCGCCGGCGATCCGGTAGAACAGGCCAGGATGATCCGCCGCATAGACCGTTATCAATGTTGCGCCGCGTTCCGGATAGACATCTGCAAAAATCGCCAGATCCGTATCACCGGCATCGAGCACGAGCTGGGCGTTCTGGGCAATGATATCATCCGGCTCCGCGATCCAGTAGGCGTCGGTGAACTTTCTGGCCAGCTTGTCGAACTCGGGTTCGGGCAAGCCCAGCACCTCGGCCAGGATTGCCTTTTTCTCGTCGATCCGGTCCTTGCGACCGCGCTGCTTGTGCCCCAGCAACAGCATTTCCTGCGCTGCCTCGAACAGATCGGTCAGCAACTGCCGCTTCCAACTGTTCCAGACACCGGGCCCGACCGCGCGGATATCGACCACGGTCAGCACAGTCAGCTGACGCAGCCGCTCGACGCTCTTTACCCGGCTGGCAAAATCCTGGATGGTCTTGAAATCCGACAGGTCACGTTTGAAGGCCACCGCTGACATCAGCAGATGATTGCGCACCAGCCAGGCAACCAGTTCCGTTTCATGCGGTTTCAGGCCAAGCCGCGGGCACAGCTTCATCGCCACTTCCGCACCCAGGATGCTGTGGTCGCCGCCTCGCCCCTTGGCGATATCGTGCAGCAAGGTCGCGACAAACAAGACCCGCCGGTTCTGCAGCTTTTCCATCGTCGCGGTGCTGTTGGGATGGTCGGCCTCCAGGTCACCCCGGCCAATTTTGGCGAGCAGCCCGATCGCCCGGATGCTGTGCTCGTCGACGGTATAATGATGATACATGTCGAACTGCATCTGACCGACCACGCGACCAAAATCCGGGATGAAACGGCCGAAAATCGCCGCCTCGTTCATCCAGCGCAGCACCAGCTCGGGATCGCGGGGCGAGCAGAGCACTTCCAGGAACAGCTTGTTGGCGCGCGGATCCTTGCGAATCTTGTTGTCGACCAGCTTTGAATCGCGCCGCGCCGACCGCATCGCCAGCGGATGAACTTCCAGCTCGTGCTTGTCGGCCAGCCAGAAAATCTCCAGCAGGCGGACCGGATCCGCCTCAAAAAACCCTTCGTCGGGCAAGGCGAGCCGTCCCCGATCGAGCACAAATCCTTTGAGCTTCTTTGGCTTGCGGGTTAGCGACGGGAGGAAACGGCGGACGCCGGCATTGTGCGTTTCATCGAGATGGGCCAGGAACACGCCGGTCAGATTGCCGACCACCTTCGCGTTCAGAAAATAATATTGCATGAACCGCTCGACCGAGGACTTTCCGGGCCGGTCGGCGAAGCGCATACGCCGCGCCACTTCCGGCTGCAGGTCAAAGGTCAACCGGTCCTCCGCACGGCCGGTGATATCGTGCATATGGCAGCGTACCGCCCAGAGAAAATTGGCAGCCTTGCGAAAACGCTTGAACTCGTCGGCGGTAAGCAGACCGACATCGACCAGTTCGCCGGCGGAGGTCACGCGGTGAATATATTTACCGATCCAGTAGAGCGTCTGCAGGTCGCGCAGTCCGCCCTTGCCTTCCTTGACATTGGGTTCGACGACATAGCGGCTGTCGCCCATTTTCACGTGCCGGGCATCACGCTCCGCCAGTTTTTCGGCGACGAAGCTGCTGTCGGTCCCGGCCACCACGTCATTGAAGAAACGCTGCTTGGCCTCTTC
>CAWUKF010000119.1:0-7497 GCA_963922745.1 uncultured Sphingomonadales bacterium | reverse complement strand
TGTTCACCGTCCATGTCCGTCGCGGCGATCCGGCGGTGCAGGACCAGAAGCTCAATTCGCACAGCAAGCTTAACTGCATCACCGCCTGCATCCAGGCGACCCAGGCCGGAGCGGACGAGGCGCTGATGCTGGATCCGCAGGGCTTTGTCGCGACCTGCAACAGCACCCATTTCTTCATCGTCCGCAAGGGCGAGGTCTGGACCTCAAGCGGCGACTATTGCCTGGGCGGGATCACGCGGGCCAATGTTATCCGGATTTGCCGGGAAAATGATATTCCGGTGTTCGAGAAGAATTTCTCGCTGACCGATGTCTATGGCGCGGACGAAGCCTTTGTTACCGGAACCTTTGCCGGGGTCGTGCCTGCCACCGAGGTCGATGGCCGGATATTGACCGAGGGCAGGGGGCCGATGGTCGAACGCCTGCAGGGCCTCTACAAGGAGTTGATCGAAAATGACGTTGCCTAGCCACGGCATTGCGAGAAGCGCAGCCACGAAGCAATCCAGTGAGGCAAGCGACGCACTGGATTGCTTCGCTACGCTCGCAACGACGGAAGGCCGCCCATGACCGAACCCGTTCGTATCGCCATGTGGTCCGGGCCGCGCAATATCTCGACCGCGATGATGCGCAGCTTTGGCGGGCGCAGCGATTGCGCGGTCAGTGATGAGCCTTTTTACGGCGCCTTTCTGAAAGCCACCGGTCAGCGCCAGCCGATGGCCGATGACGTCATCGCGTCGATGGATTGCGACTGGCAATCGGTGGCGGACAGCATGCGTGGCCCGGTGCCGGGCGGCAAGCCGCTATGGTATCAGAAGCATATGCCGCATCATATGGTGGCGGAGATCTCGATTGCTGACTTTCCGGATCATCGGCACGCCTTCCTGATCCGCGATCCGGCTCGGGTGGTGGCCAGCTATGCGGCCAAGCGGGTCGAGGTCACGGCCGAGGATCTCGGCTACGCGCGGCAGCTCGACTATGTTGATCGAGCGGCGCAGTTGACGGGCAGGCCGCCGGTCATCCTCGACAGTGCCGACATCTTGCGCGACCCGGAAGCGCATCTGCGGGCGCTGTGCTTGGCCCTGGAAATTCCGTGGGATGCGGGCATGCTTTCATGGCAGGCGGGCGGGCGTTCGACCGATGGAATATGGGCTTCGCACTGGTACGGGCGCGTGCTGGAGACAACCGGATTCGGCGGGACAGAAAGCGCAATGCCTTCGCTGGGCGAAGCCGAGCAGGCGATCGCGGACGAGTGCCGCGATGCCTATGCCCAACTATCGGAAATGCGGATCCGGCTGTAGCCCTATCAGCCTTGCGCGCCGGTACGGGTGCCAAGCCGGTTGAACAGGGTGCCGTCGAGCACCAGGTAGAGCAGACCGAGGCCAGCGAACCAAAGCATGTCGTTCCGTGCGATCATCCATACGATCGAGGGCATGAAATTATGGACGCCGCCAAGATAGAGCGCAGCCACGTAGAGCAGCGCTTCAAAGGCGACAAAGGCTGCGGCAAAGGCGAGCAGGGCCGAGACCAGAGACTGGTCGCCGCGCAGGCTGAACACGGCCTTGGCCACGCCGAGGGTGGCGAGTGCGGTCACGCCGATGGCCAGTCCGTGCCCGAAGCTGGTGGCGGTCTGCGGATAGCCCAGCAGCAGATAGCCGACCAGCTGGTTGGCAAGCCAGGCTCCGCCCATCCAGGCCGCAGCCTTGCGGAACGGAAGGGTTGCAGCGAGCATGGTGGCAATGGCAGCAAAAGGAAACATGCAGGCCAGGGCAAGGCTGCCCAGGACCGACGAAATGGCCAGCACGCCAGCCCAGATATTCTGGACGGACGATGAAGATTGAACGAACTGCATGATCATATTCCCTTTTGCTGTTGGTATTCAGAAACGCGCCCGTGCCCCGATATAGGCGGATCGTCCCGGAGAGCCAAAATCAGTGGCCGTTTCATAGTTTACATCGAACAGATTGTCGATACGTCCGAAAATTTCCATACCCTCGGTGATCGGCACGCTGGTGCGCAGTCCGGCAAGAATATAGCCGTCGATCCGGCGGCTGTTGGCAAGATCGTCGAAACTGTCGCCGACCATCTGCAGATCTGCCCCGACGCTGAGGCCGAAGGCGGTTCTGTAGCTGGCATCGACATACAGGCTGCTTGCTGGACGACGCGCCAGTTCGTTGCCGAAATTGCTGCCGGAGGACCGGTTCTCGGTGTCGAGCCAAGTGTAATTGGCGTCGATCCGCAACCGTTCCGACGGGGTGATAGAGAGCACCGTTTCTATTCCCCGCGTCCGGTTGCGCTCGATATTCAGCGTTGTTCCGAACGGACGGTTGCCGCTGGTGCATATTGCGGGTGCCGGATCCGGTGCCACCGGGCAGGCGGCGAAGGCAATCTGGTTGAGCGTGTCGCGCTGGAACAGCGTCACCGACATCCGCACGGCAGTGTCGATCAGGGGCTGATCGATGCCGATTTCGTAGGACTTTGCCGTTTCCGGCAGCAGGTCGGGCGTCCCGAAACCGGACGGACGATCATCGAGGTCGATCAGGGATGGGGCCCTGAAACCCTCGGCATAGCTTGCGCGGATGGTCGGGCCATTCTCGCCAACCCGATAGACCAGATTGCCGGCCAGACTGGTATTGCCACCGAAATCTTCATGTTCGTCCTGCCGCACCCCGGCTGTCAGGGTCAGTCGCTCGACCGGTTTGACGACGGCCTGAAAGAAGAAGGAATCGATGCCGGTGGAATCGCTTACGCCGTTATTTTCATAGCGGCTGTCCTCTTTTTCGGCGCCAAAGACGAAGCGCAGATGGTCGGTCAGGGCAAGGTCGCCGCGATATTCAAACCGCTCCGTTCGCCCGCGCGGCAACGAGGTAAAGGACGGGCTGATGATGTCGCGGTTGATGTCGGCGATGCTGAACGCCACCCGGTTCTGGAACCGGCCGTCCCAAAAGGCAGCGCGGACGCCCGCATTGCCGTAAATTTCCCGGGACAGGGAAAACTGGCTATCGTCAGAGCTGTACGGCGGGAAGACACTGTCATTGTCGACCCTGCTGTCGGCAAAATAGCCGCTCGCATCAAACTGGACGGTATCCGTCAAATCGATCTGCAGCTGGCCGGAAGCCGAATATTGGCGGTAGCCATCGGGCTCAGTGCCGCGGGAAAAAGCGCTGATGCCATCGGTGCGGGCATAGCCGCCGCCGAGGCTGAGACCGACCGGTCCAAATTTGCCGGAGGCATTGCTGACCAGCCGCACCGTATCGTGCGCACCATATTCGCCCTGCGCAAACAGAGTCAGGTCCTCGGTTGGCCGCCGGGTGGTGATATTGACGACCCCGCCGACCGCCTGGCTCCCCCAGGTCACGCCACTGGCACCGCGCAACACTTCCACCCGCTCGATATTACCGGCGAGCAGATTGCCGAAATCGAAGGAGCCATCAGGTGTCGAGGGATCATTCACCCTTATCCCGTTGATCAGCACCAGAGTCTGGTCATTTTCGGCTCCGCGAATCCGGACCGAAGCCTGGGAGCCAAGGCCGCCGCTCTGCGTGACGCTGACGCCGGGCAGTTCCTGAAGGATCGTTGAAAGCGTAATGGATTGCTGATCGCGGATATCCGCTTCAGTCAGAACCGATATGGCGGTGCCGGTATCATCGATATCCTGTTCGACACCAGTTGCCGTCACAATGATTTCCCGATCTTCGGCCGCCAGGGCGGGGTGGACGAAGCAACAGGTGGACGATGCCAGAAGCGCGGCTAAAACTCTGTATTTATACATTAATATTCCCTTGTGTTAACGACTAAATTGCCGTTACGCAGGGAAAGACCCCGTTCACCCGACACACCCCGTCCGGCTGAAGAACGACGATATTGGGCAGGTCTCCTGACTTGCGGATCGCCGCGCGATATGCCGCCTTCCCAGATCCGGAGATCCAGTGGCATTTGGCATATCGGCTAGCCGCTTACAGTTGCGGGGGCAGTACCGGATTCGAATCGGGCGCAAACCCTTTCCTCACCGGTTTCCCTTTGAATTCTCAATTAAGAGAAACCCGATATCTGAGGCCCCATTCTCCCAGAATGGATTTTGATGCAAGCCCCAATATGCTCCTGCCCGTGAGTCGACAAAAATCGAGGACCGTCCAGATAGCCGCATGAAGAAGATCGAGAAATAATCCCCGAGATAAATTTATACATCTGATTAAAAACGATATTTTTCGTATGAATCATTGCCGAATCTGCTTCGCACGGCAATTCCAATCATGCTATAATGCGGGCTTAAACGAGGAAAAATTGCCATGATTGCATTTTTGAGTATTGCGTTGTTCAGCACAGTATCGGCCACGACAATCGCCGATGCAGAGACCACCAGAGTTGCCTATTCCAACTGCCTGGTTGAATTTACCACGACCAAGCTGGACGAAAAAGCCGGAACCGGCGCATTCAAAAAAGCCGCTCCCTCGGCTTGCCCCGACGAACGGGCGGCCATGATCGCTGCGATCAAGAAAGACGAAATGGAGTTTGGCAGCTCTTCAAGTGAAGCGACCGGTTTTGCGACGGAAGAAGCGGATGGCGTGTTGTTTTCTTTCACCGACGCTTATGCTGGATATGAGAGTTCCAATACAAGACCGGTAAAGGACGAATAATCCGCTTGGACGGCTTTGCGCCGCTAGTTGCGCTGCTGAAATTGGGACGATAGCCGTCTCGGGGAACGGATAGCGCTAAAAGCGCATTCCCATCTGTACGTTGATCTTCGGAGAACGGTCACCGCTCTCGAAGCGATCATTGCCGACCGGAGCGGCCGCCTCGACTCCAAAATCGAATCGGCCGATCTGGGAGCGCAAACCGCCGCCAGCAGAAACCAGAGAACCATCGCCAAATCCCGGTCCTATATTGGAAACATAGCCACCATCGACGAACGTATATAGCTGAAACCAGTCCAGCCAATCGTTTACGTCGTTGAATTCCTTTCGCAGTTCGGCCAATCCCAAAACCCCTTCATCGCCAAACCGTTCGCTGAAATCATAGGCCTTGCCGAAATAGGGGCCTCCGATAGCCATCTCATGGGCAGATAACAGTGGTCGTGACGCAATCTGGGCGTTGCCCGCCAATCGCATGCCGAAACCATCGCCCATTGAAACTATGGAATTGATCCAGAAGTTTGCCTTGGTGAATTCGCCGCTGCCATTGGTGCGGGAATTTAGCGGATCACCGCTTCTGCTCGCCCCCAGGATTCCCAGTCCCTGGGTTACCCCGACCCCGCCATATATCCTGCCAAAACCAATATTATAGTTCCCGCTAAAGTTCAGCGCCGCCGTCGCAATCTGATCATCCTGAAACAGGATCCGGTTCTGGGATTGCTCGACGTCCAGATATGCGAGTTCGGCGTTCAACCACAAGTTGAGATCATTGCTCCGCTTCAGCGCATGGCTGACAAAGACCGATGCATATCGGTTGCGGCCTCTGAAGCCGAGATTACTGAGGTTTCCGCCGGAGTGGGTGCGCCCCGCGGCGCCCGAGAGACCGACCACCGTCCCGCCATCGCCGAGGGTGAGCGCATATCGGGCGTGGATATAGGTCAGTTCGTCAGGCTGAAGGATCGAACTGATGACATTGGTGGTCAAGACATCGCTATCGGTCAACAATCCGTTTAAATCGATGTCCAGCCTTGCCCGGATCGGGCCAAGCGTTTCTGGTCCATAATTGTCCAAGGCGACATGGCCTTTTGCCTTGTCCTCGCGCACCGTGACAACGAGTATGCCTCGGCGGTCTTCCCGGACATAGTTGGACTTAAGCAAAGTGATTCCGGGCAGGTCCCCGGCAAGCAAGAGCTGTCGCTCCAGGTCGTGAGACAGGGCCGCAGGACCTTGCAATTTGCCGAGTATCCGCCGCAAGGCCTTGTTCTTCGAACCGACGATGCGGATTTCATCGATCGCACCAGGGTCCAGCAGAACCTTGACCACTCCAATTTTGACCGATTGAGATGGTATTTGGGCACTGGCAAAAATATAGCCGCGGTTTCGGGCCGCCTCCGACACCGCACTGGCCAATTCGCGGAGCAAATCTTCACTGACTTCCTGGCCGATGAATTTTTCATAGCTGCTGGCGAGGGCGTCTGCCGGTATCTCGGGTCCCGAATTTACGCTGACCGCGCCGATTGTGATGGAGCTGGTATCAAGGTTGGTCTTTGGCATCGATTGCTCTGGCGCGACTCCGGTAGCGACTGCCTCGTTTTCGGATGATATGCCAACGGTCCATTCCCCCTGAGGGCTGACGCTTTCAAACGGATTTCCGGATTGCTGACCCAGAACAGCCGAGGAATAGCCAAACAATAGGCTTCCTATCAGGATTTGGATTTCTGGCCGCACGAACTACTCCTGGATACTATATGATCTCGTTCCCTCCGGCTCATTACATCCAAATCCTTAGAAATTCCTTAGCATGCAGTCGTTTACAGAAAATTTAGCCTGTTCTTAAACGCTATAGGGAGACTGAGGGGGTATGATGCTCGTCAAGCAAGTTGAAATATTTCCCGGGAACAGACCAGAAGTGATCAGATGAACATGCAAAAGATGAGCAAAATCCTCGCCTTAGTCGCGATGATGACAGCAGGCACAGCCCACGCCGGGACACCGGAATGGAAGCTTTCCGAGCGTACCGGCTCGGTTAACATATTGCGTTCCGGCGTTTCAAAGATCGCGATCAGCGGAGGGACCCTCATTCCGGGCGATATCGTCACTACCGGAACGAAGAGCCGGGCAGTGCTGGTTCGGGGGCAGGAATATGTCGTCGTGTCTCCCAATAGCCGGCTTCGCGTCAGTGCTCCGAAGCAAACCGGCGGTGTTGTCCAATTTTTTGAGGAAATAGGGAATGTCCTGTTCCGCATCGACAAAAAGGCTACACCCCATTTTGCCGTAGATACTCCCTATCTGGCTGCTGTCGTCAAAGGTACGACATTCAGCGTAACCGTTTCGGAAAGCGGGACGGCCGTGCAGGTCACGGAGGGTGCGGTTCAGGTTTCGACCAAGGACGGCGGCGCGACGCAATTATTATCACCCGGAATGATCGGAATGGTCAATCGCGATCAACAGTTCCGGCTGACGATTGCCGGAGCTGAACCGAAGACAATCGATTCCCCCAACGCGCCGGTCGGAAGCACGGACGTTCCCGAACCCATGGATGAAGCAAGCTTGCTTGAGATTGCCACCAGCGCTTTTGAAGGGACGATCTCTGCGCCTGTTCTGGAGACACCGGTTTCACTCAGCCGTCTGACCGGCGGTCTGGTTGGCAACGGAAAATCGTCCAACGCTCCGGTCCGCCTCGCTTTGGCGCAACCGGCGAATCCAGGAATTGCAGTTGGCAATAATGGATTGAACAATAGCAATCCAGGTGCGGCGGGCAATGGAAACGGCAATCCGTTTAGCGGCGACGATAGCGTCAAGGGTGATGGCAACGGTGGCGGAAACGGCAATGGTGGCGGAAACGGCAATGGTGGCGGAAACGGCAACGGCG
>CAWUKF010000118.1:0-7501 GCA_963922745.1 uncultured Sphingomonadales bacterium | reverse complement strand
TTTTCCAACCCGGTCAATGCCGACGAACATGCCGAGGGCACTGGCCCCGAACTGTGGCAGCAGGTGGCATCGGACGGCGGCACGCTTGGCGGCTTTGTCGCCGGCGTCGGCACCGGCGGCACGGTGATGGGCATGGGCCGCTATCTCAAGGGCCGCGACCAGAATATTGCGGTCCACCCCGTTGAACCGATTGAATCACCCACGCTGTCGGTCGGCCACAAATGCGGCCAGCACCGGGTGCAGGGCCTGTCCGACGAATTCATCCCGGCGATCCTCGACCTGTCCGAACTGGATGGCGTGATCGGCGTCAACGATGGCGATGCGATCCTGATGGCGCAGAAGCTTGGCCGGGAATTCGGCATGGGTGTCGGCATTTCCAGCGGCATCAATCTGGTCGCGGCGATCCGCCTGGCGCTGCGTCAGCCAGTGGCAGCGGACGGCACCCGCAAGGCCGTCGCCACGATCTTCGCCGACAGCAACAGCAAATATCTGTCGACCGATCTGGCGAAGGAAGAGCCCTGCCGGGACTGCTATCTGACGCCGATGGTCGAACTGCTGGACATGCAGACTATCCGCTGAGCTTTGCCATATTGCGGTCATCGGCAGCGGTCACGGTGACCGCGAGCCCGATCAGGTCGGTATCTTCCGGCGCGTCGGGCAGGAGGCCGATCGCCGGCAGGCCCTGCTCATCCTCGAGCCAGACGCTGGCCGCACCGCGGCTCGCCTTGCCATAGGGCATGGCATAGCTTTTGATCACCGCCTTGCCGTTGAAGAAATGATTTTCCTTCACATGATCCGGCTTGCCGATCCGCACCGGTGCCGCGATCCGGTCGGGCGACCAGCCGCCGGCGACCGGCTGCGCCGCATAAATGCCGACCGATTCCTTGTTGATCACGCCGCCATTGGCCGAGATCATCCCCGGCTTGCTGCCATCCTTGCGCAGCGCTTGTACCAGCGCGACCATGCCGTGGGCGCTGTAGCTGTTACCAGGCCCGCCAAAGAAGCTCAGCCCGCCGGTCAGCGTGTAGGAGGACAGCGGCCGGTCGGGCGATCCCAGCGCATCCATCGCCAGCGACACCGCCACCGGGAAGCAGCTGTAGATATCGATCGGGCCGAGATCATCCGCTTGCAGTTCCGCCAGTTCGAGCGCCTTGGGAAAGGCAACCTGCATCGCTGGTGACACCGACAGGTCGTCCTGCAGGCTCATCAGCGGCACGCTGGCATCGGCGCCGCTGTGCAGATAGATCATCTTCTCTTCGGGGATGCCCAGTTCTGCGGCGTGGCCAGCAGTGGTCAAAATGACCGCCGCGCCCAGCTCGACGGCATCCTGCGCCACCATCCAGCGGCGATAGGGATCGTTGAGCCGGTAATTGCCGTGCTCGTCGGACAGCAGTTCCGCCGCCGTCCAGTTGCGCGCAAATTGCGCATGCTCGCGGGTCTGGGAGACGCCGGCAAAGGCCTCCCACAGCTCGGCCATATCCTTGGCATAGCTGACCCGATTCATCCCCAGCCGTGCCCGCCGGGCATTTTCGACAATCCCGTAAGCCATCGGCATGTTGATGATCCCCTGCCGCCATTCATAGGCGGTCAGCATCTTGTCGCCGTCGGTCCTGAGGTCGGTCATCTCGCGGGTCGCGGGCTGGTTCCAGTCCAGCTCGTGGCCATTGCGGCGGGCGCGCTTGACGGTCCCGACATTTTCCGCGCTGGACAGGATCACCGCCTTATACTCGCCCGCATGGACCTGGCAGGCGAGCGTATTGAGATGCTTTTGCGGGCTCTGGCCGCCGACATCGCCATAGAGCAATGTCGCGGGATTGAGACCGGCCGCTGTCGCCACCGCCTCGGGATGATTTTCCGGCGATCCGAAGTCGTGCGGCAGGCCGCTGTCGTGGAACAGGCGAATCGACAGCAGGCAGTCGACCGATGCCGCCAGCCTGTCTCCGGCACCGCTGTCGGCCAGCGCCTGCCGGATCGCGGCGGACGCCAGATCGACCGTCGAGGGCCATTCAAGCCCCTGCGATTCTTTCAGTTTCTTGCCGCTCGCCTCGCCGACGCCGACCAGCACCGGCGCCATGGGATCTGCCAAAGCCATTGTTAATTCCCTCAAAATAAACAGTTCATCAATCGGTTAAAACTGATAACAGAGAGCCCAGTCGATGCACCTAATAATTTGAGGACTTTTGAATGAGCGGATGGCCAGAGCTGAAATGGGAAACGGAACCGACGGGGCCGCTGAAGGGCCTCAAGATCGTCGACATGTCGACCGTGGTGCTGGGCCCCTTCGCCACGCTTAATTTCGCCGACATGGGCGCCGATGTGATCAAGATCGAAAATGGCGAGGGCAAGTTCGCCGGCGACATGATGCGCCATGCCGGTGACAGTCCGACCGGCGACCTCGGGCCGATCTTTGCCTCGCTCAACCGCAACAAGAAATCGGTCACGCTCAACGGCAAGGATGCGGATGACAAGGCGGTCATCCTCGAACTGCTGAAACATGCCGACGTGTTCTTCCACAATGTCCGGCTGGCCGGCATGACCCGGCTCGGCCTTGACTATGAAAGCGTCAAGGCAGTCAATCCGGGTATCGTCTACGTCCATTGTGCCGGTTTCGGCCAGGGCGGCGAATATGAGAAGCGCCAGGCCTATGATGACCTGATCCAGTGCGCCTCCGGCTTTGCCAGCCTGTTCGAAATGCGCGGCGACAGCGGCCGGCCGCTCTATATGCCGTCGCTGGTCGCCGACAAGACGATTGGCCTGTTCGCGGTTAACGCGACGCTCGCGGCGATGTATCACAAGGAAAAGACCGGCGAAGGCCAATTTGTCCAGGTGCCGATGTTCGAAGCCTTCACCTGGTTCAACATGGTCGAGAATCTGTGGGGCGAAACCTTCATTCCTGGCAATGGACGGCTGGCCTACACCCGCTCGATCAATGAAAATCGCAAACCCTATCCGACCAAGGACGGCTATATCGGTCTGGTCCCCTATAATGACGCGCAATGGCGGAAGTTTTTCGAGCTTGGCGGCAAACCCGGCGTGTTCGATGAACCGCGCTTTGCCGATTACTCCCAGCGCACCAAGAATATCACCGAACTCTATGCCCTGATCGAGGAAATTGCCGCCACCAAGACCACCGATGAATGGCTGCCGCTGCTCGACGAGCATAATATCCCGGCGATGCGCTACAACAAGATGGAGGATGTTCTGACCGATCCGCATCTCGAGCAGGTCGGTTTCTGGCAGGAACGGGAAGGCGACAAGATCGGCAAATATCGCACGATCAAGCACCCGGTCCATTATTCCGCCAGCCCGGCGAATATCTATGCCGATCCGCCAACGCTGGGTGCGGACAATGACGAAATACGCGGCGCAATCGGCATGCCCGCCAACGACGCATAATAAAAGCAGCAGGACAGGAGCCGCCCGATGAATTTTGATTTCTCTGACGACCAGAAATTTCTCCGCGACGAAGCCCGCAAGTTTCTGGAAGCCCAGTGCACGATGGCGCATGTCCGCGAAGTCCTGGATGACGACAGCAAGAGTCACAATGCGGGTGTCTGGCAGAAAATCGTCGAGATGGGCTGGCTCGGCGCGGCGATTCCCGAAGCATATGGCGGGCTGGGGCTCGGCATGCTCGAGCTGTGCGTGATCGCCGAGGAACTGGGCCGGACGCTGGCTCCGGTTCCGTTCGGCTCCTCCGCCTATTTCTTCGCCGAGGCGCTGAAACTGGCAGGCAGCGAGGAACAGAAACAGGCACTGCTGCCGAAGGTTGCTGACGGCAGTGTGATCGGTTGCATCGCGGTCAGCGAAGGTCCCGGCGAAATCACCGCCGGCGCGATCGCCACGCGGCTCAACGCCGGCACCATCTCGGGCCGGAAAATCCCGGTCACCGATGGCGATATCGCCACCCATGCGGTGGTGCTGGTCAAGGACGGCAGCGGTGCCAGCCTGGTCATCGTCGATCTCGACCAGAGCGGCGTTTCGCGGACCACGATCAAGACGCTCGAGCCGACCCGCAGCCATGCCGCGATCCGCTTTGAGGACGCATCGGCGGAACTGCTCGGCGAAGCGGGCAACGGCATGCCGCTGCTCGACCAGATCAATGACCGGGCGGCGGTGCTGCTCGCATTCGAGCAACTGGGCGGAGCCTCTCGCTGCCTCGAAATGGCCAATGCCTATGCCAAGGAACGCCAGGCCTTCGGCCGCGCGATTGGCGGCTATCAGGCGATCAAGCACAAGCTGGCCGACATGTATGTGAAGAACGAAGTTGCGCGCTCCAACGCTTATTATGGCGCCTGGGCGCTGTCGAGCAACGCAGCCGAACTGCCGGAAGCGGCGGCAGCGGCACGGGTCGCGGCCTCGGAAGCTTTCTGGTTCGCGTCCAAGGAAAATATCCAGACCCACGGCGGCATGGGCTTTACCTGGGAAGTCGACTGCCATCTCTTCTACCGCCGCGCCAAATTGCTTGCCGTACAGGCCGGCAGTCCGGCGGTGTGGAAAGAGAAGCTGGTCAGCGCACTGGAAGCGAAGAATGATTGAAGCTGAAGTCCGGAGTGCCGTTCGCCCCGAGCCTGTCGAAGGGCAGAGGGACGGGCGCACTGGTACTTCAACAAGCTCAGCACGAACGGAAGTTTCCGACAAGTTTGAAGGAAGGTCATAAGATGGATTTCAACGATACACCCGAAGAAGCCGAATTCCGCGCCGAGGCGCACGCCTTTCTCTCGCAGCATCTGAAACCGAAAACACCGGGCGCGTTGCGCTCTGGCGGTCGGGAAGATTTTATCGCCCGCGCCAAGGCGTGGCAAAAGACCAAGGCGGAGGGCCGGTTCGCGCAGATTACCTGGCCCAAGGAAATGGGCGGCCGTGGCGGCACCGTGATGCAGCAGGTCATATGGGGTCAGGAAGAGGCGAAATTCGATGCGCCAACTGGTCCCTTCGCCATCGGGCTTGGCATGTGCATCCCTACCGTGATCGCCTTTGGCTCGGATGAGCACAAGCAGCGCTACGTCCAGAAGGCCCTGAAGGGCGAGGAAATCTGGTGCCAGCTGTTCTCGGAACCGGCAGCCGGGTCAGATGTTGCCGGTCTCAAGACAAAAGCCGTCAAAGATGGTGACGAATGGGTCATAAATGGTCAGAAAGTGTGGACTTCCGGGGCGCATTATTCCGACTATGGCATCGTGCTGGTCCGTACCGATCCCAATGTGCCCAAGCACAAGGGCCTGACCATGTTCATCGTCGACATGAAGCAACCCGGCGTCGACGTCCGGCCAATCCATCAGGCTTCCGGTGGCAGCGAGTTCAACGAAGTCTATTTCACCGATGTCCGCATTCCTGACAGCGACCGGCTGGGTGAACCCGGCATGGGCTGGAAAGTGGCGCTGGTCACGCTGATGAACGAGCGGCTGGCCGTCGGCGGTTCCCCGGGACCCGACTGGAAGGAAATCATGGATTATGCCCGCTCCGCCGGGACCCTGTCGAACCAGGCGTTCCGCGACAAGCTGGCCGACTGGTATGTGGCGGCACAGGGCTACAAGCTGACCAAGTTCCGGACCCAGACCGCGCTGTCGCGCGGCGAGACGCCGGGCCCGGAAAATTCCATCGGCAAGATCATCAACGCCAACCATCTGCAGGATATCTGCAACAGCGCGATCGAGATGCAGGACCATTTTGGCATTATCGTCGACAAGGACGAGGCCCCTTCCGATGCGATTTTCCAGGAAAGCTTCATGTGGGCGCCGGGGCTGCGCATCGCCGGCGGTACCGATGAAATCCTGAAGAATATCATCGCCGAACGGGTGCTCGGCCTGCCGCAGGATGTCCGGGTCGACAAGGACAAGACCTTCGCGGAAATGAACTAGGAGCGAGAACATGTCGAATCTTCCCGTCCATGTCGTCGCCAATTTCACCGTGCAGGACGCGGCGAAATATCGCGAATATGAAAAGGGCTTCTTCCCGATCCTGAAAAAACATGGCGGGGAGTTCATCACCTATGACGATCATAGCGTGACCTTCGAGGGCGGGACACCACCGGAAGGCCGCGTGGTCCTGTTCAAATTCCCCAGCGAGGCAGCGGCCACCGCCTGGTATCATGATCCCGATTATCAGGCCCTGTCAGAGCATCGCCGCGCCGGGACAACGCTCAACTTTCTCACCATGGTGCACGGGCTGCCACCCCGGACCTAGCTGTGCTTATAATATCCGCTTGTCGCGGGCGCAGAAAAACTTGCGTGATCGTTTCGATTGCAGATGTTACCAGTCGTCCGAACCGAAAAAGGAACCGTCCCATGACCACCGATCTGCCCGATTATACGCCGCCGAAAGTCTGGAAATGGGACAAGGAAAATGGCGGGCGCTTTGCCAATATCAACCGCCCGATCGCCGGCCCGACCAAGGATGTCGAACTGCCGGTCGGCAAGCATCCGCTGCAGCTCTATTCGATGGCAACGCCCAATGGTGTGAAGGTCACGATCATGCTCGAGGAACTGCTGGCGCTGGGTCACAAGGGCGCGGAATATGACGCCTATCTGATCAAGATCAGCGAAGGCGACCAGTTCGGCAGCGGCTTTGTCGATATCAATCCGAACAGTAAGATTCCGGCCCTCATGGACCACAGCACCGAGACGCCGACGCGTCTGTTCGAATCCGGTTCAATCCTGCTCTATCTTGCGGAGAAATTTGGTGAGTTTCTTCCCAGCGATCACAACAAGCGCACCGAAACACTGAACTGGCTGTTCTGGCAAATGGGCAGCGCCCCCTATCTCGGCGGCGGCTTTGGTCATTTCTACGCCTATGCGCCGGTGAAGATCGAATATTGCATCGACCGCTTCGCGATGGAAGTGAAGCGCCAGCTCGACGTGCTCGACCGCCATCTGGCGGACAATGAATATATGGCCGGCGACGAATATAGCATTGCCGATATCGCGATCTGGCCCTGGTACGGCGCGCTGGTCAAAAATGTCGTTTACGAGGCCGCCGAATTTCTCGACACCGCGTCCTACGAGAACATGAACCGCTGGACCGACATGATCGACAAGCGCCCGGCGGTACAGCGCGGCAAGATGGTCAACCGCGCCTGGGGCGATCTCGAAGGCCAGCTGCGCGAACGCCATGACGCCAGCGATTTCGAACTGCGCACCCAGGACAAGCTGGAACCGGAAGGCGAAGCGGCGGAATAGGGTTTAGTTCTTCAATATCCCGGCCATGATCAGGTCCACCGTCTGCTCACGATAAGCATTGCTCATCCGTTCGTCGAAATCTTCGCGCCCATAGCAATATTTCCAGACCAGCTTGCCGGTAAAGAAGCGGTCGGCAGCGCCGGTAACAGCGGAATAGAAGAGGTCCGGATCCACCTCCCTGAACACGCCTGACTTTATGCCGGCGCCGATAAATATATTATAGGCCTCTGAAAGCGGCTTCAGATATTTGTCGGCAATATTGCGCGCGCCTTCTGGCGGCAGTTCGCGAATCAGGCGCATGGTCAGCCGGTTGAGATAGGGAAATTCAT
>CAWUKF010000117.1:0-7518 GCA_963922745.1 uncultured Sphingomonadales bacterium | reverse complement strand
CCGACGGTGCCGCCTGGAACCGCGCGCCTGCGCATCTCACTGACCCTGAACGTGACGGCGGAAGATATCCGCAGCCTCGCGGCCGCGTTGCAGGACGCGCTGGTGGAGGCACGAGCGGCATGAGCGGCCAATTTGTCATCACCGGTACCGATACCGATATCGGCAAGACCGTTTTTGCTGCCGCACTGACCGCCGCGCTGGGCGCGCGCTACTGGAAACCGGTCCAGGCCGGCCTGGCGGACGGCACCGACAGCGAAACGGTGGAGCGGATTGGCGGAGTCGATCCGGTCAGGATATTGCCCGAACGCCACCGGCTCGCGATTCCCGCTTCCCCGCATTTTTCGGCGGCGCAGGAAGGAATCACCATCGGTCGCGGCGATTTCGTCCTGCCCGAGGGCGATGATGGTCCGCTGGTCATAGAGGGCGCGGGTGGGGCGCTGGTTCCGGTCAATCCGCACTTGCTGTTTGCCGATGTCTTCGCCGGCTGGGGGCTGCCGGTGATCATCGTCTCGTCGACCCGGCTGGGGACGATCAACCACAGCCTGCTGACCATCGAAGCCTTGCGCAGCCGCAATGTGCCAATTCATGGCATCGCATTTATCGGAGCGGCCAATACCGACAGCGAACAGATCATCTGCGAGATCGGCGGAGTACGCCATCTCGGGCGCCTGCCGCTGATCGACCCGCTCACCCCGGAGACATTGCAGGCAGCCTTTGACGCCCATTTCGATATCGCGGACTTCGCTGGATGAGTGTCGATATCTGGCACCCGTTCACGCAGCACGGCCTGGGCGAGCCGATCCCGGAAATTGCGCGGGCCGAGGGGGCGGCGCTCTATCGGGCGGATGGCGCGAAGATCATCGACGCCATATCCAGCTGGTGGGTGCAGACGCACGGCCATTGCCATCCGAGAATCGTCGCCGCGATCCGGGAGCAGAGCGCCAAGCTCGACCAGATAATCTTTGCCGGCTGGACCCATCCGCCGGCCCGCCAGCTGGCGGAGGGCCTGTCGGATTTTCTGCCCGCATCGCTCGACCATATATTCTTTTCCGACAGCGGTTCGACCGCGGTCGAGGTCGCGCTGAAAATGGCGCTGGGCTATTGGCACAATCAAGGCGAAGCGCGCCAGAAAATCCTGGTCATGGAACACAGCTATCATGGCGACACGATCGGCGCGATGTCGGTCGGTGCGCGTGGCGTGTTCAACCAGGCCTATGCGCCCTTGCTATTCGATGTCGGCACCATCTGCTTTCCTGCGACTGGAGCCGAGCAGGATACGCTGGAACAATTGGAGGCATATTGCCGCAACCGCGACGATCCGCCGGCGGCGCTGATCGTCGAGCCGCTGATTCTCGGGGCTGGCGGGATGAAAATCTACACGCCGGAAATATTGGCGCAGATGGCCGCGATCTGCCGGGCACATGGCGTGCTGTTCATCGCCGACGAGGTGATGACCGGCTGGGGTCGTACCGGCACCGTCTTCGCCTGCGAACAGGCCGGTGTCGAGCCGGATATATTGTGCATGGCAAAGGGCCTGACCGGCGGCGTGATTCCGCTGGCGGTGACGGCGGCCAGCGATGCCATCTATCAGGCACATTTTTCCCAGGACCGGGCGCAGATGTTCTTTCATTCGAGCAGTTTTACCGCCAATCCGATTGCCTGCGCGGCGGCGAATGCCAATCTCGCCATCTGGCGCGACGAGCCGGTGCAGCAAAGGATCGACGCGATCATTTCCTCGCACCAAAATTTTTCTGATCGGCTCAGGCAAAAGTCCAGTATCAGCGGGCTGCGCCAGTGCGGGACGATTCTGGCGCTGGAAATCGACGATGGCGCAGGCGACTATATGTCCGAGCTGGGCCCGCGGTTGCTCGGCTTCTTCCGGGACCGGAACATATTGCTGCGCCCGCTCGGCAACACCGTCTATATCATGCCGCCCTATTGCATCACCGGCGAAGAGCTGGACTCCGTCCATGCCGTCATCGAGGAGGCAATCGACCATTTCGGAACGGACTGATCCCCGTAATATGCGAAGTTTTTTGCATAAGCCCGCAAAACCCGCCAAGGACATATTATGGAAATCGTAGATTCATTGATGGTGAAAATCGCGCTGATCGGCCTTCTCGGCATCGGCGCGCAGTGGATTGCCTGGCGAACCGGGCGTCCCGCTATTGCGCTGATGCTGATCGTCGGCATTATTGCGGGGCCAGTGCTCGGCATCATTGATCCCGAACGCGATTTCGGCGCGTTGCAGGAACCGATCATCAAACTTGCGGTGGCGGTGATCCTGTTTGAAGGCGGGCTCAGCCTCAATTTCCGCGAACTGCGCCAGGCAGGCGGAGCCGTGACCACGATGGTGCTGATCGCCGGACCGATCGCCTGGGTGCTCGGCACCGCCGCGGCGCATTATGGCGCGGGCCTGTCCTGGGAAATTTCCGCGCTGCTCGGCGGCATCATGATCGTCACCGGCCCGACCGTGATCGGGCCGATGCTGCGGACGCTGCGGGTGCCGTCGCGGGTGCGCAATATCCTGAAATGGGAAGGCATCGTGAACGATCCGATCGGTGCTCTGCTCGCCGTCGGCATCTACGCCTATATCACCTACGAAGGGGCCAATGCCAATATCGCCGTGATCAGCATGGATGTGCTGGCTGCCAGCTTCATCGCCGGTCTGATTGGCGCCGGGCTTGGCTTCGCTGTCACCTGGCTGTTCCCGAGGGGGCTGGTGCCGGAATATCTGAAGGCACCGTTCCTGCTGGTCACGGTGATCGCCGGATTCGTTATCGCCGACCTGATCAAGCACGAAACCGGACTGATCACGGTGACCGTGATGGGCATCGTCATGGGCAACCGGCAGATCTATTCCAGCCAGGCGCTCTACCGGTTCAAGGAAGACTTGGCAGTCTTGCTGATTTCGGGCGTGTTCATCATCCTGTCCGCCACGCTCGACTGGGAAACGGTGCAACAGTTCCGGCCGCAGTTCATCATCTTCCTGGTGCTGCTGCTGTTCGTTGTTCGCCCCGTTTCGGTGCTGATCGCGCTGCTGTTCAGCTCGGTGCCCTGGCGCGAGCGGCTGTTCATCGCCTGGATCGCCCCGCGCGGCATCGTCGCGGTTGCGATCACCGGCCTGTTTGCGATCCGCCTCGTCGATTACGGACTGCCGGGCGCGGAAGCGCTGGTACCGCTGAGCTTTGCCGTCGTCATCGCCACCATCTTCGCGCACGGCTTTTCCGCTTCCTGGGTGGCCGAGCGGCTGGGGATTTCCGAGGGCAAGGGCGAGGGCGTGCTGATTGCCGGTGCCAATCGCTGGTCAATCGCGCTGGGCAAGATGCTCAAGTCGCTCGATATCGATGTGCTGATTACCGACAACAGCCGGTTTGCGCTGCGCCGCGCGCATAGCGAGGGCCTGGCGATCCGCCACGGCGACGTGCTCGAGGAAGCGCATGACGACAATATCGACATGGGTGAATATCAGCATCTGATCGCGGCGACCGACAACGACAGCCAGAACCAGCTGATCACCGCTGATCTGGGCCCGGAAATGGGCTATGAGCAGATCAGCCGGCTGGCCAATGACAGCCACAGCAAGAGCCGGGTCGGCCATGGCCGTTTGCTGTTCGAATCCGGGGCCGATTTCGGCACATTGCTGGACCGGGATCTGGCGGGCTGGCGCTTCAGCAAGACCAATATCACGGAGAAGTTCACCGCCGAGGATTATCGCAAGAATCTGGAAGAGGGAGAGGAACCGCTGGCCGTGCTCAAGCCCGACCGCCGCCTGCTGTTCTTTGCCACCGATGCGCGTCCGGTGATTGAGGATGGCGATGTGGTGATCAGCTATGTAGCAGCCGACACGCCGGAAGAACGCAAGGCCGACCGGGCGGCCAAGGACAGCGAAAAAAATCCGGACAAGAAGGCCGGCAAGAACGAAGAGCGCTGACTATCCGGTCGGGGTTGTGCGCTCGCCAAACAAAGCCGTGCCGACCCGGACATGGGTGGCACCAAGTTTGATTGCGCTTTCGAAGTCGCCCGACATGCCGATGCTGAGTCCCGGAAGGCCCTGGTCGCGAGCCATTTTCGCGAGCAAGGCGAAATAGGGAAGCGGATTGGCATCGTCCGGCGGGACCGCCATCAGCCCTGCCACCTCGATGCCGGCTTGCCGCGCCTGGTCGATGACGGCAGCCGTGTCGGCGATATCACAGCCGCCCTTTTGCGGTTCTTCTCCGATATTGACCTGCACGAAACAGGGAATGCGGCGATCCTGCCGATCCATTTCCTTCGCCAGCGCCTTGATCAGCGAAGGCCGGTCGAGCGAATGGATATGGTCGAACAGCGCCACCGCCTCGGCGGCCTTGTTCGACTGGAGCTGGCCGATCATGTGCAGCTCAATGTCGGGATAGTCCGCCTTCAGTCCGGGCCACTTGTCCATCGCTTCCTGTACGCGGTTTTCCCCGAAGACCCGGTGACCCGCCGCCAGCAGGGGCCGGATTTCGTCGGCGCTGCGAGTCTTGGACACGGCAACGAGCGTGATTTCGGACGGCTTGCGGCCCGCTATCCGCGCGGCCTTTTCGATCCTGCCGCTAATGTCTTTCAGTGCCTGGTTCGCCAAGTTTGAATCTCTCTCAGTCATTCTCTTTCGCCAAGCTTGCGTCTATAGGCCGGCTTATGTTGAGAGACCAGCCCCGCGCCCGATTGCCGGACCCATCCGGTTCGGCCCTGCCCCGGATATGGCTGTTCACCGACAAGCGGAACGATGCCTCGCTCGAAAAGTCGATCCGGCGACTGCCGCGGGGCAGCGGGATTGTTTTTCGTCACTATCATTTGCGAGAGACCGCACGCCGCGCGCGGTTCAAAGCCATCAAAAGGCTAGCGCGGCGGCACGGACATCTCCTGATGCTGGCAGGAGCACCCGCCCTGGCCAGGCGCTGGCGCGCGGATGGCGTGCATGGCCACCTGTTGCGGCGGTCCGCTCTTCCAGGACTGCTGCACAGCGCGCCGGTCCATGATGCGCATGAAATTCATCAGGCCAACCGCTCTGGCGCCGACATATTCTTTTTGTCGCCGATTTTCGCGACCCGATCCCACCCCGGCCAGCGTCCGCTGAATTCGGTGCAGAGGCACCGTCTTGCGGAAACATGCAATGGCCTGGTCATCTATCTCGGCGGGATGAACGCGCGGCGCTATCGGACAAGCAAAAACCCGCTGGTCCATGGCTGGGCCGCGATCGATGGCTTGCGTTGATAGTGAGGGTTAGAAGCGGAACTGGGTTCCGACGTAGACGGCTTGGCTGTCCTGCCGGTTGTCGGTCAGGGGCGCCATCCGGTCACGCTCATTGTTGATCCGCACGCCGGCGGTCACGTTGAGATTGCGGGTCAGCGAATAGCTGCCGCCGACATCCAGAGTATAGTCCTTCTGGCTGGCATCAAGAGCACGCGGCGCGGCATTGATAGGGGCCGAGGCGTCAATCGACATGCGCGGACTGAAACGGCTCTTCTTGCCGGACTCGTCATCGTCGGTCAGTTTTCCGGAACCGATTTCCGACAGGTCGGGCAGGTTGCCGGCCAGTTTCTTGACCGGGATCGCAAAGCTCTTCAGCCCTTTGGCAGTGCCGAGACTATAGGATACGGGCGCGATTTTCGCCGCCGTCGCAATACCGGAACCGGGTGCGGCGGCGAGGATATTTTCCCGGATGGAAACGGCGTCGGCGTCGGATTTCTGCCGGACCACCACGGTCACCGAACGTTCTCCGTCCCGGGTGCCGCCGGATGGCGTAAACTTGAAGCTCGCATTGCCGCGCAGGGCACCGAGATTATATTTGGCGATCAAATCGGGATCGGCACCGGCCACCGTGAAGGAACCGATCGAACCGAGAGTCTTCAGGGAAACGATATTATCGTCGCTGGAAAGCACTTTCGCCAGAGCAGGGGTCATGACAAGACCGGAGATCGCGAGTCCCGTCGCTAACCAACCGAAATGACTGACCTTTTTCGTCATGATGAAACTGCGTCCCCTTTCTGAACCTCCGGATATAACAGAATCCGCCACTCTGCACGAGTCAACATACTGTTTTTGTCCGATTTTCCCAATCTAGCGCCATTCTGTTGCAGTTCGGTTACGCTTTTGTCCAGATATCGGATGCTGTCCTAACAAAAAGAAGATGAACCGAAGATGATTTTTCCATCATTCAACCACGGTTCACTCGCGGCTGGACATGAGCGAAACATGCGCTTGTGCTTGCCCCTTGCGGCAAAGCATTTATAGAGGGCGCTGAAATGATATCATGTCCGGAACAAATACTGCCAAAAAGATTTCGTGCCGGCGCAAAATGCAACCAGGAGCGCTTCATGTCCCGCCTCAAACCATCTTTCTTCTTGCGATCCGCAACCGCCAGCCTGCTGGCCCTGTCGCTGCTGTCCGCATGCGGAGGCAAGGAACGGCCCCAGGCCGATCTCGCCGCGTCCCAGGTAACGACGATCGGCGTGAACAGCTATTTGTGGCGCGCCTCGCTGGACGCCCTGTCGTTCATGCCGCTGACCCAGACCGACAGCAATGGCGGCGTGATCCTGACCGACTGGTATGTGAACCCGCAAAATCCCGGCGAGCGGATGAAGATCAATGTTTCGATTCTCGACCGCGACCTGCGCGCGGATGCCTTGCGCGTCGCTGCGTCCCGTCAGGTCTATACCAACGGCACCTGGGTCGATGCACCGGTCAAGGCAGCGACCACGCAGAAGCTGGAACAGATCATCCTCACCAAGGCCCGCGACCTGCGGCGCGGTATGATCACCAACTGATTTTCCTGCCATAAAATGGGGCCGCAATGACCGATCAGCGATTCAATCCACTGGCGGCGGACAAACGCTGGCAAACGCGCTGGGCCGAATCCCGCGTATTCGAGGCCGACGACGCGAGCAGCAAGCCGCGCAGCTATGTGCTGGAAATGTTTCCTTATCCGTCCGGCCGCATCCACATGGGTCATGTCCGCAACTATACGATGGGCGACGTGCTCGCCCGGTTCCGGCGGATGCAGGGCTATGAAGTGCTGCACCCGATGGGCTGGGACGCGTTCGGCATGCCGGCGGAAAATGCCGCGATGGAAAAGAAGGTCCATCCCGGCGAATGGACAAGGGCCAATATCGCGGCAATGCGCAGCCAGCTGAAGACGCTGGGCTTTGCCTTTGACTGGAGCCGCGAACTGGCGACCTGCGACCCGGACTATTATGGCCAGGAACAGGCGCTGTTCATTGACCTGTTCGAAGGCGGTCTGGTCTATCGCAAGGAATCGGCGGTCAACTGGGATCCGGTCGATATGACGGTGCTCGCCAACGAGCAGGTGATCGATGGCAAGGGCTGGCGCTCCGGCGCTCCGGTCGAGAAGCGCAAACTCAGCCAGTGGTTTCTGAAGATCACCGATTTTGCAGAGGATCTGCTGGCCGGATTGGACGAACTGAAAGCCTGGCCGGATAAAGTGCGGCTGATGCAGGAAAACTGGATCGGCAAGTCGCAGGGGCTGCAATTTCATTT
>CAWUKF010000116.1:0-7539 GCA_963922745.1 uncultured Sphingomonadales bacterium | reverse complement strand
AGTCGGCGGTCATGCCGCCGGTGATGAAGGTCTTGGCGCCGTTGATCACCCAGTGATTGCCGTCCTGCTTCGCCGTGGTCTGCATATTGGCGACATCGGAGCCACCGCCGGGCTCGGTGATGCCGAGGCTGGAACCCTTGTTGCCGAGCACGATATCCTTAAGGATACGGTCCTTGATATCCTGGGAGGCCAGCTTGTGGATCGGGCCGATCGAGATCGAGCGGCCGCCGAGTGCGGCCAGTGTGCCGCCATTATGAGCACGGGCCGCTTCCTCGGCCCAGGCGGCGCGCATGAAGATATCGTCCATGCCGAGGCCGCCATATTTCTCGTCGACGCCGAAGCCCCAGACGCCGAGCGCGCCGACCTTCTGATGCATCTCCCATGGGATTTCGCCGGCCTCGTCCCATTCGTTGGCGTGCGGCTGCAATTCGGTTTCGACGAAGCGGCGGCAGGTTTCGCGAAACTCCCGACGTTCATCGGTGTCAAAGGGGCGCAGCATGTCTCTCTCCCAAGAGTTTAATCAGTTGATTAAAGCTGTATCCTTTCCAGCGCAGAACGCAAGGGTGCGGGGAGAGAAACCGGACGGCGCGTTTCGCGATCGACATAGACATGGGTGAAGCTGCCGGCAGCGGAGGCGACATCTTCGTCGCCACGGAACAGGCCAATGCCGTAGGTGACACTGCTGTTGCCGAGCCGGTCGACGCGGATGCGGGCCATGACGTCGTCAGGAAAGGCAATCGGGGCGAAATAATCGCAGCTGGTGTTGACGACCAGGCCGATGGTGGTGCCGCCGGTGATATCGAGCGCGCCCTGCTCGACCAGATAGCGGTTTACCGCGGTGTCGAACCAGAAATAATAGATGGCGTTGTTGACATGGCCATAAGGATCATTGTCGTTCCAGCGGGTGGTGATCAGCGAGCCGGCGCGATAATCGGCGCGAACCGGCGGTGCGGCCCGCTCGGCTTTACCAGGCGGCATCATAGATCCTTTGCGCGTCGGCGAGAGTCAGTTCTTTGGGATTGTTCATCAGCAACCGGGTCTGCAGCATTGCCGCTTCCGCCAGTTCGGTGGTCGCGTCCTGCTTGATGCCGATCTCGCGCAGCTTGCGGGGTGCCTTCACCTTGACCGCTAGCGTTTCCAGATAGTCGATAAACTGCTGGGCGCGGGCTTCTTCGCTGTTCTCGCTGCCGCGCGGCACATCCAGCGCATCGGCCAGCTCTGCATAAAGCGGAGCTGCAGCTTCGAGATTGAACTGCATGACATGGGGCATGACCAGCGCATTGGAGAGGCCGTGCGGGACATGGTATATGCCGCCGAGCGGATAGGCGAGCGCGTGGATCGCGCCGACCGGCGAGTTGGCAAAGGCCTGGCCGGCGAGCATTGAGCCGCGCAGCATCGCCTCGCGCGCCCGCATATTCTGGCCGTCGGTACAGGCGGTTTCGATATTGCCGGTGAGCAGTTTCAGCGCCTCTATGGCGAGCATGTCGGAAACCGGGTTTTTGGCGTGGCGTCCGGTATAGGCCTCGATGGCATGGACCATGGCATCAATGCCCGTCGCGGCGGTGACGGCGGCGGGAAGCCCCAGCGTCAGCGCCGGATCGAGCAGAGCGACATCGGCGAATAGATGGGGTGAAACGATCCCCGCCTTTGTCGTCTTGCCGGTGGTCAGGATCGAAATGGCGGTCACTTCCGATCCGGTGCCGGAGGTGGTTGGAATCAGGATGGTTGGCAGACCCTTGCGTTCGAGCGCGCCGACGCCGTAAATTTGCGCCAGCGGCTGGGCACCATCGACGGCGAGCGCTGCCACTACCTTGGCGGTGTCCAGCGAACTGCCGCCGCCAAGGCCAATGACGATATCCACGTTCGCCGCTTTTGCAGCCTCGATCGCCTGCAAAACGACCGACTCGGGCGGGTCAGCGACTACGGAGTCGAAAATCGCGACTTCGAGTCCGGCTGTTCGCAAGGTCTCTTTAACTGGGGCGATCAGGCCAGCCTCGACGATGCCCTCGTCGGTGACGATCATCGGTCTGGATGCCCGCAGGGCGGCGATCTGGCCGGGAAGTTCGGCAAGACAGCCTTCGCCAAAATGGAGCACGGGGACGGTCTGGAAGATAAAGTTTTTCATGGTCGCAGTCTTTCGCATCAATGGCTGGGCCGCGCAATAAAAAGGGGCCGGAATAACCGGCCCCTGATTGTATGGTGACATGCTGTCACACGATTTCGTGCGATCCTAGAACTTGCCGCGCAAGGTCAGACCGTAGCTGCGAGGCTCCTGAACGAAGGCCGAACGCGAACCGGAACGCAGCACCGTGTTGAAGGTCACGCCACGGGTGACTTCGTTGGTCAGGTTGGTCACGAAGGCTTCGATGCCCCAGGTATCTTCCTGGCTACCGATACCGGCGCGCAGGTTGATCTTGATATTGCCATCCTGGGTGTCAAACGGAACAGGATTGTTCAATGCCAGGTTTGCAGGATCAATCGCCTGGGTAGACGTCCGCCGATCACTTTCGAAACGCATCTGCGCGTTCAGGAAGTATTTCAGGTTGTTGCCAATGTCATTGGTATAGGTAGCACCTGCAATGCCAACAATGTCCGGAGCATTGGTCAGCGAATTGCCGCACAGAGCCACAACGTTCGCTGCGGTCTGCGTACCGGCGCAATCATTAGGATAATTGGCATCGGTGATCGTCAGGGCGCCGTTGACCGTGAAATGGTCGCTCGGACGGATCGTCGTTTCAATTTCCACGCCCTGGGTTTCCGCCTTTGGAACGTTGAAGGTCTGGAACTGCGCACCGGTGAATTCCAGAACCTGGAAGTTCGTGAATTCTTCGCGGAAGGCCGCCAGGTTCAAGGTCACCGCATTATCCAGAAATTTGGCTTTCAAACCAATTTCGTAGGAATCCACTTCTTCCGAAGCAAAGCGCGGATCCGCGCCGCCGGCAGCGGCGGTGGAGTCAAGGTTGAAGCCGCCCGACTTGTAGCCATGGGTAAAGCTGGCGTAGACATTGATCGGATCGGAAAAGGCATAAGCGATTTTGCCCGTGTAGATCAGTTCATTGTCCTTGAACGTGCTGTTGAACGTGCGTGGCAGCGGGAACACGGCTGCCTGCGGCAAGTCAGCCGGTGCGGTAAAGGCAAAGCAGCCGGTACCGAACACGTTGTTGATCAGCGGAGCCGGAACAGCGCCGGCACCAATTGATGCCAGGATCGCCGGGCAGATGGCATTGGTGTTATTGCCCTGTGCGAAGGAGCCGTCCTTGCTTTCATCCGAGTAACGCAGACCAACGGTAAATTCGAGGCCGTCGGTTACTTCCAGCGTATTGTGGGTGAAGATTGACCAGCTTTTGCTGCTCTGCGCGTAGAGGTTGGTGTTGGTCGTGCCAGCCGGATCGACTCCGCCCGACAACACTGTGAGCGGGTTTGCACCAAGCGCACCGCCGGTTGGCCCGAAGAACAGTGCACCGACCAGCTCGCCATAGTCCTGACCAAGCGCGAAGCTGACCGACTGGTTGATGTCCTCGTCGGAATAATAACCACCGACAAGCCAGTTCAAGGCACCGCCGAACGCTTCACCCTGGATCCGCAATTCGTGGGTCATGGTTTCGATCGAAGTGCGGTTTGCGGTTACGTTGAAAACATCAAGACCCGAGAAGTCGGAGTCATAGGCTTCGAGCGCGTCATATTCGCGGTAGGAGCCGATGTAGATCAGGTCAGCGCTGTCACCAAGCGGCACTTCAACTTCGCCGGTAACGCCCCACTGGTCGAATGTCGTCTGTGGCGCGAAATTGGCGGTAGCGATACGATTGTCAGCCGCGCGTTCTGCCGTCGTCGTGTCAAACGGGTTAACTGCAACGGTCGGCGCCGCCATGCCGCCGCGGGCGCCAAGGCCAACGGCTGCGAACAGGCCGAAGGTCTCAACCGGCGATTGCAGAACTTCAACCGCTGCACAGCAACCGGCCTTGCTCTTGGCATAGTCGCCGATCAGACGACCGCTGATGCCGCTGTCGGTTTCGAAGCCGAGCTGCGCACGAACCAGATACTGGTCGGTGCCATTCGATTCGCCGACCTTGGTGCCGGTCCGGTCGATCACAGTCACATAACCGTCGCGTTCCCGATAGGCACCGGTGACACGCAGGGCCAGATTGTCCTGGACAATCGGCACGTTGACCGCACCCTGGACGCTGTAGAGATCGCGATTGCCGTAGGTGGCATTGGCGAAGCCGCCGAATTCGTTGAGGTCCGGACGGACATTGGTGATGTTCAGAGCGCCGGCAGAGGTATTGCGACCGAACAAGGTGCCCTGAGGGCCACGAAGGATTTCGACGCGTTCCACGTCGACAAATTCGGAAAGGGCAACACCGGGACGCGACTGATAGGCGCCGTCGATGAAGATACCGACAGCCGATTCAAAGCCGATATTGTTGGAGGTCGTGCCAACGCCGCGAATGCGCAGCACCACCGAACCCGACGCCAGCTGGGCGTTGGATGTCGAGAAGCTGGATGACACGTTGGTGATCTGGCCAACATTGACCACGCCCTGGCGTTCGAGCTGGACCGGGCTGACCGCGGTCACGGCGAGCGGAATGTCCTGCACGTCCTGGGCACGGCGGGTGGCGGTCACGATGATAACATTGTCGTCGAAGGTTTCCGCTTCCTGCCCAGCGTCCTGGGCAAAAGCGGGCGTAGTCATGGCGGTTGTGCAAAGGGCCGCCATGAGGATTTTGTGGATGGTTTTCATTGATATTCTCCCGTTGAACTCGCTGTCGGTGGCGCCATTTTCCTGGGGGATGGCTTGTTATTCCGACAGCGGTGGTTGCGTCCGTCGATTAATTGAGTCATTAAATCAAGCAGAGAGGGGCAGACTAGGGCCGATTCCAAACAAAATGTTGCAATAATGTAACAGGCTTCTCTCGAAAAAAGCGCGGATTTCGGCCTTTCATTCTGGGAGGGATGCAAAAATGACACGCAAGTTTCTGGCAGTTTCCGTAGCGGCGGCCCTGATCAGCGGTTGCTCGGTCGAAAGCGGGAAAACCGACCAAAGCCGCGTCGCAATGGCGACCACCGAAGAAGCCAATCCCGACCGCAACGTCTATTTCGGTGATCTGCACATCCATACCAAAAACAGTTTCGACGCCTATATTTTCAATGTTCGCACCACGCCGGATGATGCCTATGAATTCGGCATGGGCGGTACGATCAAGCATCCGCTCGGCTATGACCTGAAACTGGAGGGGCCGCCGCTTGACTTCATGGCGGTGACCGATCACGCCGCCTATCTTGGCCATCTCGAGGCGATGAACACGCCCGATACCGCTCTTTCCAAACTGGACATGGCCAAGGACATGTTCAGCACCGACCCCGAGAAGATCATCGCCGCGTTCCAGCTTATCGGCGGCGCCGTCCGCGACGGCAAGAAGATGGCCGAAGTCTACGATCCCGGCATCGTCGGCAATGTATGGAAGCAGAGCGTTGCTTCTGCCGAAAAATATTACAAGCCCGGCAAGTTCACCACCTTCGCCGCCTATGAATATACCGCGACCCGCGTGACTCGCGGCGAGGGAGGCGGTTTCGCCGGCGGCAATCTCCACCGCAATGTCATATTCCGGGGCAGCGCGCCCGACATGCCTTTCGCAACCATCGATTCACCCAATCCTGAAGACCTGTGGAACTGGATGGATGAGCAGCGCGACGCCGGTCATGACGTGATGTCGATTCCGCACAACAGCAACGTGTCCGACGGCGAGATGTTCAAGCTGGAAACCTATGACGGCCAGCCGCTGACCAAGGCCTATGCCGAGCAGCGCATACGCAACGAGCCGCTCGTCGAGATCACCCAGGTCAAGGGCACGTCGGAAACCCATCCATCGCTGTCGCCCAACGACGAATGGGCGGATTTCGAGATTTACGACAAATTGCTCAGCTCGATGGTGACATCCAAGACGAGCAGCGGTGACTATGTCCGGCAGGCACTCGTCAACGGGCTGAAGCTGACGATGGAGATCGGGGCCAACCCGTTCCACTTCGGCTTTATCGGATCGAGCGACACCCATGTCGCAGGCGGCTCGTTTGACGAAAAGAATTTCTGGTCAAAGATCGGCATCGTCGACGGCTCTCCGGAGGCCCGCGGCTCGATACCGCCGGGAGGCAAGAAGAGCTGGGAAGGCGTAACCGTCGACCCGCGTGCGGCCAACTGGTTTTCGCGCTGGAGCGCGTCCGGCTATGCGGCGGTTTGGGCCGAGCAGAACAGCCGCGAGGCCATTTTCGATGCGATGCGGCGCAAGGAAACCTATGCGACCACGGGCACGCGGATCAAGCTCCGCTTCTTCGGCGGCTTCGGGTTCGACGAGGCGATGCTCGACGATCCGCAGATGGTAAGCAAGGCCTATAAGAATGGGGTGCCGATGGGCGGCGATCTGGTCGGCGGCAAAACACCCGGCTTCATCATATGGGCGATGCGCGACGCGATGAGCGCGCCGCTGCAACGAGTTCAGGTGATCAAGGTCTGGATCGATGACGGCGAAACCAAAGAGAAGGTGTTCGATGTCGCCTGCAGCGATGGCGGTGCACCCGGCGCCAATTTCAGGTGCCCCGACAATGGCGCGAAAGTGAATCTGAGCGACTGTTCGATATCGTCCGACAAGGGTGCGCCCGAACTGAAGACTTTCTGGCGCGATCCCGAGCACAAGACCGGTCAGCGTGCGTCCTATTATGTCCGCGTGCTGGAAAATCCGGTCTGCCGCTGGTCGACCTGGGATGCGCTGCGCGCTGGCGTGCCACCGAATCCGGCGCTGCCGAAGACGATCCAGGAACGCGCCTGGTCCTCGCCGATCTGGTATGTACCGACGGCCTGATCTGACAGGAAGATGGCGTGAAAATATTCCGTGACCCGATCACGCATTTTGTCCTGCTCGGGCTGTTGCTGGTCGGCCTGAACCATTTCTGGACGGCACGGCAGGGCGAACGCGGTCGGACAATCGTGGTCAGCGCGCCCGAGATCGAGCGGCTGGAAAAAATCTGGGCAAGCACCGCGGGACGGCTGCCGACCGGTGAAGACCGGCAGCAGATCATCGACCAATATGTCGAGGAAGAGGCGCTGGTGCGGGAAGCCGAGCGGCTCGGTCTCGGCGATGGCGACACGATCATCCGGCGGCGGCTGGCGCAGAAAATGGACTTTCTGGTCAGCGATGAAGCGACCGCCGACGATCCGACGGATGCCGAGCTGAGACGCTGGTTCGAGGATCATCGCGAGCGATTTGCGGCACCGGAATTGCGCAGCTTTACCCACGTTTATTTCAGTCCGGAAAAACACGGGTCGCAGATCGAGGCCGATGCCGGTCGCGCGCTCGCGCAGCTCCGGTCGGGTGCGGACTGGCGATCGCTCGGCGATCCATTCATCCAGAAGCGGAGCTATGCGGCGGTGCCGGAGCGCGAGGTGGCCCGACTCTTTGGTCCGGATTTCGCGCGCGACCTATTCAAGCTGGACGCGGGCGGGTGGAGCGAACCGGTCGGATCGGCCTTTGGGCTGCATCTGGTCCGGAT
>CAWUKF010000115.1:0-7540 GCA_963922745.1 uncultured Sphingomonadales bacterium | reverse complement strand
GAGCGCTTCGTTTACACCGAAGATGTCGGCGGTTCGAGCCCGTCATCGCCCACCATATTTTCTGCGGGTTTCAGAGAATATGGCCGATCAGACAACCGGTACATGTGTACCGATTTCACCAATCCAAGGCTTTGGCCTGTTCCTGCATGTAGCTGGGCGAATAGCGGGCATAGTGCTTTTCCGCTATCTTGACGGTGGTGTGCAGGAACTGGGCGATTTTCTCCATCGAGACATCGTCCTGGGCCATCCAGACGCCGGCGGTGTGGCGGAAGATGTGCGGGCTGCATTTGATCCCGGCGCGATCGGAAAGCCGGACCATTGCCCAGCCAACCGATTTGACCGGCTTGCCAGCATATTCAATCACATGATCGGTCAGGCGGGCCTCATAGGCTGTCTTCAGGGCGTCTTCAGCGCGCGCATTGATCGGTACAATGCCGCGAACCTTGTTGTTCTTGTGCCTGCCGGCAGGAAGATAATCGATGGATCTGGATTTCCAGTCGACGCGGTCCCATGTCAGATCGAGAATGGCCGACATGCGGGCGGCCGTCGTCAATGCCAGGGTGATGAACAGGCGCAGATGCGGTGCTTCGACATGCTGGAGCAGCTGCTTGACCTCTTCACGAGTCAGCCAACGATCGCGCGGTTTCGATGATGGCGGAATCCAGATCGATGGAGCGTCCTTGCGGAAATGGAAATTGAGGCAGGCGCGCAGCATTTCCAGTTCTGTCTTGACCGTGCTGTCCGATCGCCCCTGGGCTTTGCGATATGCATAATAGGCCCTGCAGTCATCGCGATTGATATTCTTGCCGAGCCTACCCGAAAAATGCTGCGATAGGGCCGCCCAGCTATATTTCAGCTTGTCGGCATTGACCCCGTCCGCCTTGCGCGCGGCTTCATACACCGACCATAGATGCTCGATCAACCCGCTTACTGGGTTGTGGTGGGCGTTCCAGATGCGACCAGCGACAGCTTCGGCAAGCCCACGGTCGTTCGTACCAGTTGAGATTCGAGCGGGGGATTTTCCGGCGGGACGATCCCAGACGACGACGAACTTGCCGCGGTGCTCCCTGAGCCGCCACGGGTTTCCGGTTCCTGAGTTTGAAGATTGTCGCATTCGTATCTCACCACTGCCGCCGCGGGGATGCGAATCATCTTCGCACCGATCCGGAAATAGGGCAATTTACCGTCATCGGCCATCTTTCTGATGTACTGTGGCGAACAGCCCCAGCGTTCGGCCAGGGTTTGGGGAGAGAACGGCGGATCGATCATTGCGCAGCAAAAGCCTCGCTGATCCGCTTGACTGCAGTCTCGAAATGTTTGGGATTGTGCTCGATGCCGGTGAAGGTCTTGCCAGCGCGGATCGCGGCGACGCCGGTGCTGCCGGTGCCCATGAAGGGGTCGCAGACGGTCTGTCCGGCAATATTGCGCATGATCTTGTCCATCACCTTGTCTGGCTTCACCGTCGGGTGGCCATGGATCTTGCTGGGCGCGACCGGGGCGGTGACATAGCGATGGAAATCATGGTGTTCATTGCCGGCGGGATGATGGCCGCGGTGCCAGGCGAAGAAATAGTCTTTCGCGCCGTCCTCGGTCCAGGCGATGAAGAATTCCTCGATATCGGCGATCAGGCTGCGGTTGTGATGTGGCGCCGCATTATCCTTTTGCCAGTGCATCAGGATATTGCGGTGGAAATGCTGTTTCAGATAGCCTTCCAGATCATGGCGCTGTTGCGCGTGGAAGAAAACCACCACTTGTCCGCACCGGTTCGGGTTGATGATGCTGTGATCAAAACCCTTGTCCAGATCCTGCGCGATGATTTCATGACTGGCCGTCCGCTTACCGCGCCATTGTCCGCCGCCCTTGTTATCAAATTCATAGGGAGGGTCCATGCAATCGCAATTGAACCAACCCAGCCCGGGCCGGATCTGATAGGCATCGCCGCAATAGAGTCGGTGCGGGCCGATTTGGACAACGCCGGTATCGGAACCGGGCTTGCCCGGATCAACGCCGATCGTCACCGGCTTTGGGTTCATCGGCCCCATGTCGGCCAGCGGCAGTTCGTTTTCGGGGAAAAGGCCGGTCATAATCCCAAGTCCTGCGGTTCTGGCCAGTTCCAGAAACCTTGTCTTCCGGACATTGGGATGGGTTCATCCCAAACTTCGATATCAGTAAGCGGCCAGCCCCAATTGGCGTGATCATCGCGGTCACTATCATTGGCGCGGGCGACGCCAAATTCTTCCGCGATCTCTATACCATTGCGCGGATCACCTAAAACTGCAGTTCCCAATCCACAAGCAAGTGGCAATGGATCTCGGAAGGGCATCCATGCGTCACCTAAAACTGGCAAAGCCTTCTCAGCAAATAAACAAGTTTCAGCAGCGCACGCCTTGAGTTCTTCGCAGTCATTGCGATGCTTTAGAACATTATAGAGAAATGATGCCTCTGGCCCGTCTATTTTTCTCGCAGCGGCATGGATGACAATTCGCTGTCCAACAAGGGATGGATAGGCCTTCCACCGGCGAAATTCATAGGGCTTTGCACCTGCCATGATCAGACTGGCCCATGGCTGCCAGATTGTTAGCGCTTTCATTTACCATATCCCATCGCGATCAGGGCCTTGGCCACCAGGTGCCAGACATGTTTGGACAGGCGCGGGTGGCCGGTGACGGTTGCCTGGCGCTGGATGATCTGCCGGTTCAGCTGTTCGGTTGATCGACCGCGCAGGGTTTCGACCTGATAATCCCCGTTATGTTTGGTGCCACCGATATTGCAGATGTTCAACCGGGCGAGTTCGCTGACTTCACCGTCGATGGCGCTGTGGAGCTCGAAGCGGACGACGATCATGCTGCCACCTGCGGGAAGGAATCATGGGTGCGGCCGTCAAGTTGGCGACCGGCCTTTTTCTTGCCGACGTTTGCCAGCCCTACACCTTCGACAATCCGCCACCCACGGGCTTTCGGCGGCATAGCAATGCAGGGTAACCATTCGCCCCATTGTTTGAAGAAAAACGGGACGCCGGCAGCTTCGCATTGATCGCGGATCTGGCGCGCCCATTCGGGGTGCATGGGGCGGGCGTCGGTGCCGGACTCGCCGCCGAGGACTATCCAGTCCAGCTTTTCCAAATCGGAATGATTGGTAAAGGTTCCCTGGGCTTCGTCTGGCTGGGCCGGTCTGCCAAAAATGCCCAATTGTTTTGCCGCCCAATATCCTCCTCTAAGAACATCGAGATAATGAATTCCAGTCTCGTATTCGATTGAAGGGTAGGCGATCCGCAACAAATCAATTGGACCTAGCAAAGGCTCCATCGATAGCCACCGCACCGCAGCGGGTGTTGCCAACAGGTCCGGAATCCGGTCGTCGGCGCTGGCCTGATCCTCGACCGATGTGCCCAGCCAAAGATTGGGCAGCGGTAGTTTGATCCAGTCCGCAGACGAATTGCAGGCCAAATCGCTTTGCCGTTGCGGCAATGACAAGAAATATTCTTGCATCCGTTCCGGACGCTTTGTGAGTATCTGGAAAGTATGTTGGGGGCATCGATCAATGATAGAAATGATGTCGTCGATCCAACTGAACGGCACAGCTTTATGAAACAGGTCGCCATGGGCGCAAACGAAAATCATGCGCGGCTTTTTCCATTTGAGCGGCTGTGTCAGCCATGCTTCGTTGAAGCGGACTTCACCGGTCCAGATATGCTTGCCATCGGCGTTCTGCCGCGTCAGGCCAGCGCGCGAGGGATGGTTTTTCAGGCGCGTTCCGGCCAGCGTCATCGCATAGCAATTCTTGCAGCCGTCGCTTTTGACGGTGCAGCCGGTGACCGGATTCCATGTTTCATCGGTCCATTCGATTTTCGTGGTCATTATACGTCCTTCCTTGGCGAAACGCCTTCGCATTCGGCCAACAGGCGGGTGCCATAGTCGGCGAAGACATAGTGGGGAGTGGAGTTGCGGTGCTGGTCGCAGTCGGCGCCCTGGTCGCCGGGCTGGCCTTCGATATATTCGCCGACGACTTCCATCGCGTGGAACAGATATTTAAAGCGCAAATGGGTCTGTTCATCCATCGCATAGTGAAAGTGGCTGGTGATTTCTTTGGCGCGCGTTTGATCGACGCCAGAAACGGAATCGTTCATGGGCAAGGTTCCTTTGCTATGAACCTGACCAGCAGCTCTTAATCTGGTAGCCAGGCAACACCGGGTTAAGAGACCGGGGAACCTCGCGGAACCGGCAGGGGCAAGCCCCTCCCGATGCGCCTGACCATAAGAAAACGCGCCTGAAACCGATGTTCGACGCGCCTTACGGCGAAGTTCCTTGCGGCTCTTAACCCGCACCGCTGCTGTTTGTGCAGCGACGGCGGGAATATGCCGCAAGGACTTGCCATTGTCAAATTGGAAGGATTGGAAGGTCATTTGAACTTTCCGTTGATGATGTCGGATCGCCGGACAAACTCTCCGCTCGGCAGGCGATAATCGCCGGATCGAACAAACCGGCCACCATATTTCCGGTTAAAGTTGCTTAGTCGCACATCTTCAACCTGGATCCGGTGTATATGGTCACTATAATGGCGATCGACGGCATCATTATTAGGTAAGATGGTGATATGTTGTCCGGTTATCGTGAGCGAACCAATGATCCCTGCACCAGAGTTTTTATCTTTCACTGTGCCCTCCCTTCCTCGATCGCATCGGCGATGCGCGATACGGCATCCATATGGGCGCAGGTCGGGCCTGATCGGTCGGGATAGGGGCCAGTGTAGGCGCGTGACGGCCCGGTGCGCTGTGCCACCTGCTTTTTTGCCCAGTCGATCAGCTGTTCCGTGTCGATGATCATGACCGCACCGCCAGACCCTGATCGCGGGCGACGTTCAGGCGGGACATGGCGGCATCAGAGCCGCCCTGGTCGCTGTGGGCGTGTTTGGCCTTGGACCGATAGGCGGTGTTGATTTCCTCAATCGAAGCATTCGCCGATACGCCCAGCACTTCAAACCACTGTTCCGGTGCCGGCAGGGCCTGATAACCGGCAAAGGCCTGCTTGACGCTGCCGACGCCCCAGCGGTCCATGCCGCGCAGTGCCTCGATGTGTTTGGCCAGCGCGCAGATATTGTCGGCAACGCGATCCCATTTGTCGCAGGCCAATGCAGTCGGCTGCCCGTCAAGCTGGAAATAGATCGCAACACCGCAATCTTCCAGTGCGGAAGCGGATGCCTTAATGCTGCCGTCCAAATTTCTCGGCATGTTGGAAGACAGAAGTTCGTCGATGGCGCCCAGGCGGTCCAGTTCACCCTGCAGCCGCTTTTCAGCATCGCGCACGGTCAATTCTCTGGTGACCATGTATTTGCCGTTGTGGACCTTTTTGGAGAACTGGGCTCTTTTGCGCAGATGGATTGGTGTTTTCGGCCATCCAGCGGGCCAGCTTAGCGGGTGCGGTTTTTCCATGGTGCTCATGCCGGATCCTTCCCAGCTTCTAGTGGAGTGATCGCGGCCCAATGGGTGAGGCCCCATAGTTTCAAATAGCCTTCATAGGCACAATATTGGCCAGCCTGCTCGCCATCATCTAAATGGACGCTGCCGACAGTCCAAACGTGCGACATTCCACCACCTGCGTTTCGACCGTTCATGTTATTGGTCACAAGAAATTTCCCCGAATTCTCGGGTGGCAATTGATCTTTCAATGAAATCCAGTCTGTCATGCTGCAATCCTTCTGTTTTCGAGGGCTTCGAGCGGGGCCAGTTCGTGGAAGCGTTCCAGAAACGGATATTCCCAAGATTTGAACGGTGCCGACTGGATCGTTTCGACCGCCTCATCGGCCAGTTTCATGTCGACGGCGGTCATGCCGCGAAAGGCGTGGCCGCGGCTTTGATTGCGGACGGCGACATTTTCGGCAGCGAGCATGATATTGTCGATCCGCTTGACCTGTTTCTTGCCATCGGTCGGCACCATGAACCGCTTGAAAAAGCGGGCTTCGTGCGTCGCCTCTATTCGGGAATAGTCCGGCAGCAGGTTTTTGAGCGGCTTCGGTATGTCCTTCAGAATCGCCTCGACGCCATCGTGCATCAGAAAGGCATATTGGACATCCGGCGGCGCGATCATCGAGCCGATTACGCAATGCAGCGCGACCGGATAATATCCATGGATCTGCCCCGCGAACCGGCATTCGCGCGCCAGCCCGGCAGCGATATCGCGGATTTCAACCCGGCTATAGTCCGGATCGGTCAGATCGATGAAGGCCCCGCTGCGCAATCCCAAATCATAGTCGCCGCAACCATCTGCCACGCGGATCGGGGTTGGCGCACCGCCGGTCAGCATTTGCGTTTTTACAAATTTGCTGATTTTCAGGCATGAATCGCAGAGCAATATTTTTCCATCTTCTGGATCATCGACGATCCGCCAGCCCTTTGGCAATTCTTCTGCGCCGCTGGTGAAACTGCTTTCGCAGCCAGTGCAGACATGGGTTGTTCGTTTTTCCATGATGGTTCCTTCAGTTGAACGTGAAAAAGTTGGCCGCGATGGCGGTGGCGGCGAGGAACATGCCGGTGACCAGCACCAGCGGTGACGGGTTCCAGATCGACCGTTCGCCAGGCATCGGCGGGGTACATTTGCGGCAGCGGCAAAAGTGGCTGTGGATATTCTGATCGATATCAAGCAGCGTGTTTTTCGGTGGCATGGTGCAGCGCTCCTGTTGTTAAATTCTGGCCCTTGGGAAGATTTCGGCTGATCTGCATCCGCGCCAGGCGGGGCATGTCGGCATGCGGAAAGAGGGGATCATCGAGCCACCAGCGCATGGCGATCACCAGCTGCGCCTGGGCGTCCAGTTCGTCATCGAACCCGCCTTTATCGGCGGCGATTTCGGCGATGGTGGCGATGCTCTTGTCGAGCGCATCCTTGCGGTCCTGCCGGCTGAGCGCATGGGCCGGTTCGCCTTCGCCCAGGACAAGCCAGCGCCAGTCGGCGACGATAAATTCAAAGAGCGCAATTTGGCTGTTGGCTTCGTTCCAGCTGATCTTTCCGCGATGGGCCATTTGCGGCAGAGCGCGCTTGCGGCTTGCCAGCATCTGTTCCGCCTGATCCAGTATCGCGGCCAGATGCCATGCGCGAGATGGCGGCTCGGGCGAGATTATGCCCTGCCAATCGCGTGTGCGGCCGTTGTCATCGGTCATGTCAGATGATCCTTTCATCGGATTTGGGTTGTTCAAAAACCCAGCACGGAAAGGTCTTGCCGCTGGGCGAATTGACATTTCTGGTGTCGATGAACTGCCGAGACTGGCTGTTCCGCAGCAACCGTTTCAACTGGTTCATGTCGAGCGGGCGCAGCTGGGCCTTGCTGACCGCCTGTTCGAAGTGGGGCAGGTTGATTGCGATCAGTTCATCCGGCTTGCGGCTCTTGTTGAGACTGGTGCCCTTTTCGTGCCGATCGGCATCTTCGCCGCGGATCAGGAAATCGACCTTTTCCCAGAATTCAGCAATGAGCGGATGATCGCCGCCTGCAGTCACCTGCCGGTTGAGCGCCATGCTATCGACAAATTTCAGGGTCGATTTCACCCAATCCG
>CAWUKF010000114.1:0-7541 GCA_963922745.1 uncultured Sphingomonadales bacterium | reverse complement strand
GGGAACGCCTTGGCATCCCAGTGCGGCTTGCCGCCGGCAGCCCGCGGTTCGATCCATATCTGGAACAGCCGCGTCCGCTCGTCCTCGAGATTATACTCGCTGTGCATTACCCCGGTGCCGGCGCTCATCACCTGCACGTCACCAGCCTCGGTCCGGCCTTCGTTGCCGAGATTGTCGCGGTGCGTAATCGCCCCTTCGCGGACATAGGTGATGATTTCCATATCTTGGTGGCCGTGCATCGGAAATCCGGTTTTCGGCTGGATCTCGTCATCATTCCACACCCGGATCGGGCCAAAGCCCATGCGGGCGGGGTCCCAATATTTGCCGAAGGAAAAATGATGGCGCGCCTGCAACCATTCGTGGTCGACATGGGCCAGTTCCTTGAATTCGCGTTTCTCGATCATCGTCTGTCTCCTGTGCGAGCGGCATCGTGTCCGCTCCGTCTGAAACCGAAATAAGATGATGTGGTTGTTTCTTAAATAGACAATATGGAATTTGATTGTTTCCATATATGGTATAATAGATTTGTATGGCCTTACCGGATTTTGAAGCATGGGCGATATTTGCCACGGTTGCACAGCTAGGCAGCTTCACCGCCGCGGCAGAAGAACTGTCACTGTCCAAACCCACAATCTCCAAGGCGATATCCAGGCTGGAGCAGGCATTGGGCACGGTCCTGTTTCACCGCAGCTCGCGCAAAATTTCGCTTTCAACCGCCGGCAAGTCCCTGTTGCCGCATGCCCGTCAGATCGCCCTTGATGGCGAAGCGGCGATGGAAGCGGCGCGCAATACTACCCATCTGCTCAAGGGGCAGGTGCGGCTGGCGGCGCCGCTCAGCTACGGCCTCTCCCATCTGGCGCCAGTGATCGCCGAATTCATGTGCGCTTTTCCCGAGATCACCGTCGATCTTCAGCTCGATGACGCGCGGATTGACCTGATCGAGGAGGGGTTCGATTGCGCCATCCGCATTGGCGCACTGGCCGACAGCAGCCTCCGGGCGATAAAATTACGGGATGTGACCGGCCATTTCATTGCTGCGCCTAGCTATCTTGAATGGATGGGCCATCCCAAAACACCGGCAGATCTGGTCCGCCATGATTGTTTTGTCTATTCCAACACTGCCAATCCCGAGTTTTGGCAAGTCACCGGGCCTCGCGGCCAGGCGGTCCATGTCCGCCCCCGATGCCGGTTTCGCAGCAACAATGGCGATGTCATGTTGCCTGCCCTCATCGCCGGACGCGGCATTGGCTATCTTCCCGATTTTCTCTGCAGCCCGGCGCTTGATGCAGGCGAGTTGGTCGACGTCCTTCCCGGGTGGCGCATGGGCGACATCACCCTCAATATTGTCATGCCACCTTCCCGCCTTCGTCCTGCCCGGGTGGACGCGCTGGTCAACTTTCTGAAGGACAACTTGCGCTAGTGATGAACATGATCCGATAATTTGGCTGTCCTACAGGGCCCGTATCCCTTATCCTTGCCTGCGACGCCAATAATATGTTGATCCGCAACTATGACAATGTCTCTCTTCCAGAAATCTCGCGTCCCGAACGATATCAAGGCTGCCCGAAAAGGTGCCTTCTGATCGAAAATCGAAGACAGACGGATTTTTCCTCTTACACTGTAAAGATTGTAAAGTTCATCAGGAAAGCGGGACCGAATATTAATGGCGCTGGAAACCATCCTGTTGTTTCTGATCACGGACCTGATCTTTTGCCTGACGCCCGGCCCGGCAACCCTCGTTACTGTCAGCCATGCCTTGCCCCACGGGCCCGCAGGCGGAATGCGTGGTGCGCTCGGACCCATCGTCGGCGTGAATTTCGGCAATTTCATCTGGTACGGACTGACTGCCTTTGGCCTGATCGCCCTGATCCAGGCCTTCCCGACCGCCTATTCGGTGTTGCGCTGGATCGGCGTCACTTATCTGGTCTGGATGGGTATGCGGATGCTCAGTGGCCAAAATAGCGCGCTTGCCAGGCAATCCGCAGAGCGCGCCAGCTTTAGCAGAGGGTTTGTCAATGGCCTGGCGGTGCATATGTCCAACCCCAAGGCGCTGCTGTTCTATACTGCGATCATTCCACCTTTCATCGATCCGGATGGTCCATTGCTGGTACAATTCGCGATTCTTGCTGGCCTGACGGTGATCACAGAGACCACGGGACTAACCTTCTATGCCATGATTGCGTCGCGCGCGCGCAATCTTGGCAGCGCTGATCGGGCTCAACCCCTGTTTCAGAAAATCGCGGCAGCGGTGCTGATCGCAGCAGCCCTGATACTCGCCTGGTGGAACCTCACCGACAACGCTATGCAGAGCGCGTTCAAGCTGGCGCAAGGGGGAATGAGCTAGATGAGCGCGATGATCCGAATCTGCCTGTCCCTGTTGGCCTTGCTCCTTGCCTCACCACTATACGCGCAGGAAGCACCGGATCGCGGGTTCGATCCGGGAACCATTCTCGCATTGAAAAACCTGCAGCTGCTGGATCAGCGGCTGAACGCCATCGGCTACCGGCTGGTCCGGGCCAGTACGCCTTTTTGCGTCAACAAAATCCCGCAAACCGGATTGTTGTTGCACGATATCGAACAATATCCGGAACAAGCGGTCGCACAATTCGCGCTGGGATTTGACGGCCCGATAACCGTCATTGCCGTCGCACCCGATAGTCCGGGTGCAGGGGCCGGACTGTTACCGGGGGACGACATACTGGCGATCAACGGGAAAAGGATTGAGGATATTCCGTTCGACGGGCCCGAATTTGCCAGCGAACTGCCGGGATACCGGCGAATTGCGGCTGTAAATGAGACGCTTGAAAAGGCGCTCGCCACAACCGATACGTCCCTCGAAATTCTGCGCGGTGGCGAGCGGATCGAGCTGACCGTCGCCTCAGAACAGGCTTGTCCGAGCCGCTTCCAGATTTCGGTAAGCGAGGATCGGGGCGCCACGGCTGACGGAAAATTGGTGTCGATCACTTCGCAGATGGCGGAATATTTTCTGAACGACGATGAATTTGCCGCCGTGGTCGCGCATGAACTTGCGCACAATCTGCTCAACCACCGTGACCGGCTTGATTCGCAAGACGTAAACCGCGGTTTTTTCGGCCAGTTCGGCAAGAGTGCCAAACGGATCAAGGCTACCGAAATCGAAGCCGACCGGCTGTCCGTATGGCTGATGGCCAACGCCGGATATGATCCGCAGGCAGCCATCCGCTTCTGGACCCGCTACGGCAAGGAACATGGCAAGGGTATTTTTTCCGCTTCGACCCACTATCGCTGGAAAAAACGGGTGCAATTATTTGAGGAAGAAATGGCGAAAATGGCAGCGATAGAACCGGTAGACGGCAAATATGCACCGCCGCTGCTGGCCCGGCGGAACTGATCTAGTCGTCCCGGTTATAAGCATCCTTGCAGTTGCGGCGTTCCTGCTTGGTCTGCGCTTCGTCCAGGCACAGGTCCCGCTGCTGCTTGCGGTCGGCGAGCACCTTGCGACCAACGTCTTCTTCCCTTTCGGACTGGGTCTGGGTCGTCGCATCGACCGCGGTCTCCACCACCGTGCCCGCGGCGCGGAACGGCGCCGTGACAATCTTGCTGGCGACGCAGCCCGACAGGGCCAACGGTACGGAAAAAAGGATAAGGATCGGCAAGGCGCGCATGATATTCTCCTCGGGTCAAATTCTGAGCCCGACCAACTGAAGTGGGGCTGAACGAAATTCGCTATTCCGCAAGCAGCCGTTCTGCCATTGCGCGAATATCGCTGCCAATGTCCGGATGGGCCAGCGCCAGTGCCAGATTGGCTTCGACATAGCCTTGCTTGGACCCGCAATCATAGCGCTTGCCATCAAAGGTCATGCCGTGGAACGGCTGCTTGCCGATCATCTGTGCCATCGCGTCCGTCAGCTGGATTTCGCCGCCCGCGCCCGCTTCCTGTGTTTCCAGGATTCGCATCACTTCCGGCTGCAATATATAGCGACCGGGCAGGATCAGATTGGATGGCGCGGCTCCGGCCGCCGGTTTCTCGACCAGTCCCTTGACCTCGGTAATCGGCCCGTCGCGATAACCTGGATCGATCACGCCGTAAGAAGGGGTATCCTCGATCGGAATTTCCAGCGCGCAGACAATATTGCCGCCGAGCCTGTCGTAGGCACTGACCATCTGTTTCATGCAGCCGGGAGAACCGACCATGAATTCGTCGGGCAGGAAGATCGCGAAAGGTTCGTCTCCGATGATATCACGGGCGCACCAGATCGCGTGGCCAAGTCCCAGTGGCTCCTGCTGCCGGACAAAAACGCAATCGCCAGGCCTGAGACGTGTCCCCTCGAGAACCGACCGGTCCTTCGATCTGTCGGCCATATTCCGCTCCAGCTCGAACGCCATGTCAAAATGGTCCTCGATCATGCCTTTGCCGCGGCCGTTGACGAAGATCATCTGCTCGATTCCGGCCTCCAGTGCCTCATCGACCGCATATTGCAGCAGCGGACGATCGACGATCGGGAAAAGCTCTTTCGGCATCACCTTGGTCGCGGGCAGGAAGCGGGTGCCCATGCCGGCAACCGGAAAAACGGCTTTTCTGATCGGTTTCATAAGTCGGTTCTAGTCCTTCAGCTTGTCGGCAAAACTGGTCCGCAGCTTTTGCAGCTTGGGCGGTATGGTGGCTACGCAATACGGATTGCTCCGACCTTCATCAGCCCAATATTGTTGGTGATAATCTTCCGCGGCGTACCAGGCGGCCGGCCCTTCGATGGTGGTCACGATTGGCTCGGAGCGGCCTTCGCCGGCGCGTTCGATCGCGGCTTGCGCCTCGGTGCGCTGATCATCATCGAGCGGGAAAATAGCCGACCGATACTGGGTGCCGATGTCATTGCCCTGGCGATTGAGCTGGGTCGGGTCGTGGGTGGCGAAGAAAATGTCCAGCAGATCGGCATAGCTGACCACAGATTCGTCAAACCCGATCTTGATCGCCTCGGCATGGCCGGTCGTGCCCGAACAAACCTCGCGATAGGTCGGATCCGGCTTTGCGCCGCCGATATATCCGCTCTCGACCGCATGCACTCCGGCAATGTCGTTGAACACCGCTTCGGTGCACCAAAAACAGCCTCCGGCAAAAATGGCTTCCTGCTGTGCCATAAACACTCCTTTACGCGGCGGCGGAAGCACCACCGTTTGCGCTTTTGTTCTCTTCGTCGCGTCTTGCGACCAGAAGATACATGGCGGGTGTTACCACGCGAGACAAGAGGGTCGAGCTGATCAATCCGCCGATGATGATCGCTGCCAGCGGTGCGTAAAGAGCGCCACCCCAGAAAGCGAGCGGGGTCAGGCCGCCGATTGCCGTGATGGATGTCAGCAAGACCGGCAGGAACCGTACCTGCCCCGCCTTCTCGATCGCCTCGCGCAATCCCATACCTTGGGCGCGCAGCTGCGACGTGAAGTCGACCAGCAGTATCGAATTTTTGATCTCGATCCCGATCAGCGCGATAAAGCCGATGATCGCCATCACGCTGAGGGAGTTGCCAGTGACAAAGAGTGCCAGCAATCCGCCGAAGGTTCCAAGCGGGATGACGCCGGCGACGACGATGGTTTCGCGAAACCGCCGGAACTCGGCGACAAGAATAGCAAAGATCAGCATGATCGCGGTCAGGACCAGCGGACCAAAGTCACCAAATGTGTCGCCGATTGCCTCGGATTCGCCGCCGATCGACCATTGATAGCCTTCCGGAAAATCCAGGCGCTCCAGTTTCGCCACCGCCCGATCGGTAACTGTGGCCGGTATCTCGCCAAAATTCACTTGCGCGGTCACCTGCACCGAACGCTGCAGTTGGTAGCGCTGGATTTGTGGCGATACGTTGATCAGCTTCGGACTGGTAATTTGCGCCAGCGGCACCGGGTCACCGGCCCGGGTTGCAACATAGATCTTGTCCAGCACCGAGATCGGCATGCTGCCCTCGAAAGGGAAACGGATCGTCACCGGATAATCATCACCCTCCTGATCGCGAAACGACGCCGCCCGTTCGCCGCTGAGCGCAAGGCGGATGGCGCGGCGCGGTTCGCCCGACGGAATATTGAGCAGCGCCGCCTTCTTGTCGTCCAGCCCGATATCGAGATCGACCTTGTCGGTCTCCACCGGATTGACAATATCCCGCGCCCCGGCTGTTTGCCGCAAGACATCGGCGATCCGGCCGGCCAGCTGCTTGAGCTTGTCGAGTTCCGGGCCGGTTACCCGAATGACAATCGGCGCGTCCACGGGCGTACCGTTCTGGAAAAGCTCGATTTTCACGCGCGCGCCGGCAATCTGGTCGAGCTGCGCGCGCAGCCGGTCGATCATCTTCGGGCCTTCGCTCGTGTCCCACTTGTCCAGCACCGCGAGGACTTCGCCGTAATTCACGCGCTCGGCCCGGGGGCCGACATTGTAAAAGACCTGCGGATTGCCGTTGCCGATATTCTCTGCCCGCACCTTGATACTCGGTTCGGTTTCGAGGATTTTCGTGACCTCGCCCACGATCCGGTCGGTGCGGTCCAGGCTGCTGCCCTGCTCGGACTCGACCGATACCCGGAAATAGGGCGCGTCCGCGAACGGGAAGAGTGAAAAGCCCAGCACTGGTACAAGTGCGAAAGCCGATAGGCACAGCACCATAGCCAGGCCCACGGTTCTGGCCGGTGCGTCCAGCGAAATATGCAGGAAGGGCCGGTAGAATCGCTGGATCTTGTCGTTGACCCAGCGCAGCGCGGCATTGCCCTCCGGATCCTCGTCGCGCCGCAGCAGACGGCTGGCCAGAAACGGGATCAGTGACAGCGAAATCACCAGCGAGGCGATCACCGTCGCGATAATCGCGATGAAGAAGGACCGGGTGTAGGATCCGGCACCGCCGGGCAGGAACAACAGCGGCACAAAGGCAAAGACCAGCACGAAGGTCGAGCCTATGACCGCCGCCCTGATCTCGAGCGTGGCATCGATCGCCGCCTGGGTCCGCGTCTTGCCCATCCGCAGATGCCGCGCGATATTTTCCGTGACCACGATACTGTCGTCGACCAGCAGGCCGAGGGCGACGATGAAGCCGGCGATCGAAAGCTGGCTCATGTTGAAGCCGGCGGCGTAGAGGACCAGCAGCCCCGACGCCAGAGACAGCGGGATGGATATCATAACGATTGCGGAGGAGCGCAGCCCGAGCGGCAGCAGCGTGAAAACAACCAGCACGATTGCGATGGTAAAATCCCGGGTCAGCTCGTTCAGGCGCCGCTGCACGTCGCGGCTCTGGTCAAACTGCATCACCAGCTTGATATCGGGCGGCAGGATAGTCTGTTGCTGCTCCAACTCGCCATCCAGCTGCTTCTTGAGCCGGGTGACATCCACTCCGTCCTTCTGTGTCACGGTAAGGAAAACAGCCCGCTTGCCGTTGTGACGCGCGCGGTAGATCTGCTCCTCGGCACCCCATTCGACCGTTGCGACATCACCGACGGTCAGCAGCGACCCGTCGGTAGCCCGAAGCGGCAGCCCCCGGATCGCGTCCAGATCCCGGTAGGCACCCCCCGCCTCAACATTCAGCCGCCGCTCGCCG
>CAWUKF010000113.1:0-7555 GCA_963922745.1 uncultured Sphingomonadales bacterium | reverse complement strand
TGGCCTTCCAGCTCGTTGCGATCGTTGATCGATGCCAGCACCTGGGAGGCGAGGTCGAGAGCGGTGATTTCATGCAGGCTGCCATCGGTGCGGCCTTTGCCGCGCGGCGATCGCACTGCGTCAAAGATTAGGGCTTCGGTCATAGGGGGTCCTCTCGTTGGAACAATAGGAAGGATTTCAGCCATAGCTAATGCTGCACTGCAGCACAGTCAAGCAGTTTACGTAAACGTCAATCAGCAAAGAGAGGCGACTCGCCTCCTCTTCCCGGCCCTCACCCTAAACTATTCGAGGATCGATTGATATTTCTGGCTGAAGACGTCGCGGCCGACGATATAGCGCATGATCTCGCTGGACCCGGCATAGATCCGGCTCATCCGGGCATCGGTGAAGATGCGGCTGATCTCATATTCCTTCATATAGCCAGCGCCGCCGTGCAGCTGCAGGCCGAGATCGGCCATTTCCCACTCGATTTCGCTGCCCAGCATCTTGCCCTTGGCGGCGATATTGGCATTGAGCCCGCCCTGGTTGTGGATTTCGACACAATGATCGACATAGACCTGCAGCATGTCGATTTTTGCGTCCATTTCGGCCATTTTGAACTGGGTATTCTGCATATCCGACAATTTCTTGCCGAAAACATTCCGTTCCATGACAAATTCGCGCGTGACATCAAAAGCCCGCCGCGCCGATGCGGCATAGCCGACCATCCCGATCAGCCGTTCCTCGGCCAGCCCTTCCATCAGATGGATGAAGCCCTTGCCCGGCGTACCGAGCGTGTTTTCCTTTGGCACCTTGACGTCATTAAAGAATAATTCTGCGGTATCCTGCGCATGCAGGCCGATTTTCTCGAGATTCTTGCCGCGCTCGAAACCCTCCATGCCGCGTTCGACGATCAGCAGCACCATCGCATGCTTGTCATCGACGCCTTCAATCTTGGCAGCGACGATGACGACATCGGCGTTGATGCCGTTGGAGATATAGGTTTTGGACCCGTTCAATAGCCAATGGTCGCCCATGTCCTTTGCCATGCTTTTCATGCCGGACAGGTCGCTGCCGGCACCGGGCTCGGTCATAGCGACGGCGAGAATGGTTTCGCCGCTGACGCATTTCGGCAAAAAGCGTTCGCGCTGCTCTTCGTTGCCGATATTCTTCAGATAGGGTCCGACCAGCCGGCTGTGCAGGGTGTTATACCATTCGCTGCAACCCGCGCGTGCGGTTTCCTCGATGATGATCTGTTCGTAGCGAAAATCATTGTCGCCCATGCCACCATATTTTTCGTCCGGCCAGATCATCAGGAAGCCCTGATCGCCGGCCTTCTTGAATATTTCCCGGTCGACAATCCCGGCTTCGCGGAACTCGTCCATTCGCGGCGCGACCTCGTCGGCCAGAAAACGGCGATAGGCATCGCGGAACATATGCTGTTCTTCGGTAAATTTGCGCATGGATATATCCTTTGGTCAGACAGGGAGGGAGGCGCGCGCGAAACGCGCCGGATTTGCGTCGGTCTTAATGGGCCGAATTTAATCGGTCAATTAAGAAACAAGTGCGTTGCAATTGCGGGGCAACCCTCGGTATGGCTGGCGCGTGGAAAAGACAAAAAAACCCTTCATTCTGGGATTGGGCGGAACAACCAACCCCATATCTTCAACCGAACAGGCTCTGGCGATTGCGTTACAGGCTGCGGAAGACGCCGGAGCGGAAACCGCCCTGTTCGGCTCCGAGCGAATGATGGCCTTGCCGCACTATCGCTCCGACCCGGCGGGCCTGAACGAGACCGGCGAAGAACTGGTGGCGCTGGTACGCCGTGCCGATGGCCTGATTCTGGCCAGTCCGGGCTATCACGGTACGGTTTCCGGTCTGGTCAAAAACGCTATCGACTATATTGAAGAGACGGCCCGCGATGACCGGATATATCTTGATGGCCTGCCGATAGGCCTGATTGTCACGGCCTATGGCTGGCAGGCGGTCGGCAGCACGCTTGCGGCGCTACGCTCGATTGTCCATTCGCTACGCGGCTGGCCCACGCCGATGGGTGTCGGAATCAACGCATCGGGCGGTATCTTCAACGACGGTATTTGCACAGAAGAAGGTGTTAACGACCAGCTGCAACTGGTTGCACAGCAGGTCATGCAGCGGGCCTATTAGCGGGGCGGTATATTGCCGTAAAAATCCCGGTACCAGCTGACAAAATTCTGCAAGCCTTCTGCCAGCATCACTTTTGGCTTGTAGCCGGTGAGCGCTTCCAGCTTCGATACATCGGCGAAGGTTGATGTGACGTCGCCCGGCTGCATCGGCCGCATGATCTTTTCGGCCTCTATCCCGAGCGCATCTTCCAGCGTCTGGATCATCTCCATCAGACCGACCGGATGGCTGTCGCCAATATTGAGAATGCGGTTGCTGTGCGGTTCCGGGGGATTATCCAGCGCGCCCAATATGCCGTCAACGATGTCGTCGATATAGGTAAAGTCTCGCGCCATCCTGCCTTCACCGTAGACCTCAATCGGCTCTCCCGCCAAAATCTTCTGCGTGAAGCCGAAATAGGCCATGTCGGGACGGCCCCAGGGCCCGTAGACGGTAAAGAAGCGCAGGCCTGTTTGCGGAAAGCCGTACAGCTTCGCATAGGACTGGCTCATCAGTTCGCAGGACCGTTTCGTCGCTGCATAGAGTGACACCGGATCATTGACCGGCTCGTCCTCGGTGAAGCCGACTCCGCCCATCGGCTTGTCACCATAGACCGAGCTCGACGAGGCATAGACCAGATGCTCAAAATCGGTCGCATGGCGACTGGCTTCGAGCAGCGAGAGATGGCCCAACAGATTGGATTGCTGATAGGCAAAGGGATTGTCGATACTGTAGCGGACTCCGGCCTGCGCCGCGAGGTGGACGATCCGCTGCACGCCATTGCACTGCACCAGCGTCTTGACGCCCTCCGCGTCGGCGACATCCAGTTTCTCGAAGCGGAAGCCGTCCAGCGCTTCAAGATTGGCCAGCCGGGCCGCTTTCAGCGCCGGATCATAATAGTCATTGAGATTGTCGATCCCGATCACACGCTCTCCGCGCGCGACCAGACGTGTCGCAACCGCATGGCCGATAAAACCGGCGGCGCCGGTCACCAGTACAGGATCTTTCCCCGTTTCGTTCATCTGCTTGTCCCATCTTCGGCTGTATTGGCGGCGGCCCTAGCATGAACTGGTAAAGATTTGGAAAGGGAACCGGTCTTTTGGCGCATTTGCGGCAAGGGCGGATTGTTCCTCCCGGACCAGCTTGCTCCAAAAAAAAGGCGGCACCTTTCGGCACCGCCTTTTCCTTTTCCGTAAAGCTCCGATCAGAATTCGTAGCGAACGCCCAGCTGGATCCGCCACAGCGACGCGGACAGGTTCTGGAAATTCGTGTCGTCGGGCGAGAAGCCCTTCATCACGTAGCGACCGTTGGCATCCACGCCGCCGGTGATCAGCGGGGTGGTGTAGTTGCGCGAGCGGAACAGGTTGGCACCGCTGTCGATCAGGTTCAGGACATTGTTGAAGTCGGCAAAGACCTGGATCTTGTCCTCGACACCGAACAGGCTGCCCGGTCCGGGCAGTTCCTGCGACAGGCGCATGTCGAGATCGAAGAACCAGTCATTACGGCAGGAATTGCGCGGAATCGACTGCCCGCGATATTTCGCGATGCACTTGTTGGCGTTGATATAGCCGTCGAGACCCGCTGCCGCGTCCGCCGCCGTCTGTACGACATTGCCGCCGACGACATTGTCGACATAGACGACATTCGGATCGGTCAGGCCGGTTGGCACGTAGAGCAGCGCGTTGTCGTTGCCCGACGAAGAGTCGTTGAAGACCGCACCATTGTCGAAGGTCACGCTGTAGGGACGACCCGAACGCGCGACGAAGACGAAGCCGAGCTGGGTCGCCAGATCGCCGAAGAATTCCTCGCGGAAATTCATCGCCCAGGTGATGTTGTGGCGTGATTCATATTCGGAGGTCGCCACCGCAACATTCTGCCGGTCGAACGCCGCGACGATGTCGAAGCTCGAGGTTGCAGTCGAGCTGGCATTGTAGCGGTTGTTCTTGGCGTTGGTATAGGCATAGCCGAGATTGAAGCTGACGCTGCCATTGTCGGTGAGGATGCCGCTGTTCCAATATTTGGCGAGGCGAACCGAAGCGACATGGCTGTTGAAGGCCTTGCCATTGGTCAACTGGATCTCGTCGTCGCGGCTGGTGCTGAAGCAGGGCGCGTTGACATTGGAATATGTCGGCGGCACGCCACCGGTTCCCGACAGTGTCGCGGTACAGCCGGCATTATTGGGGTCGATCGCCCGGTAGATCGGCCGACCGTCAACGGTGAAACCGTTCAGGCCGAGCGCCGGGTTGACCACCTGCGACAGGTCGACAAAGTCGGCCGGGTTGCGGAAGCGGCTGAAGATATAGTCAAAGTTCAGCTTCCAGTCGTCGAAGAAGCCGCCATTACCGGTACCGAAGGTCGTCGACAGGCCGAAGTTGGCGCGAAGCACCGTCGGGGTCTTGAAATTCGGATCGGTCGACTGGGCATCGCCCCGTCCCTGGGCAGCGGTGGCAATGCCGGCATCCACGGCACAGACCGGCGGAGTCGGTGCCGAACCGTTGGTAGGCACGGCCAGCTGGGTACCGGCCGGGACGCAGCCGGTCTGTCCGGTGCGGCCCTGGCCAACGCCAAAGCCGTTGTTCTGGAATGCGTTGGACAGCCACACGGTTGGATCACCGCCGGTAAAGATGCCGACGCCGGCACGGACCTGGGTGTCGCTGAAGAAGCCGCTGTTGAACATGTCATAGGTGGCAGCAAAGCGTGGCATCAGCACGGGGTCAACCTTGCTGAAGGCATTGGCATTGGTGAAGCCGTAGCGCGACAGGAACAGCGGGTTAGCAGCCGGTGCATCACCGTCGAGCCAGTCCACCCGAACGCCGCCGACCAGGGTCAGCTGATCGGTCGCGCTCCATTCGTCCTGCGCATAAACGGAGAACAGGGCGCGCTTCCAGTTCGCTGCTGCGTCATTGACGTCGCCGGAGAAGGAATAGTTGCCGTAGAAGCCGGCAGCCGCATTGTTGGTGAGGCAGTTTGCAATATCACCGCCCTGGATCTGGTCGGCAGTCGGGAAGGTGTTGGAACCACAGGCAAGCAGACCGGCCTGCAGATCGGCGACATTGGCGAAGGTGAAGGTGCCGGCCGCGTTCTGCACGAACAGGTTGAACACCTTGGTCTGGTTGAGTTCGCCGCCAAGGGTCAGCTTGTGATCGCCCGCTTCCAGATCGGCCTTGACCTTGAACTGGTTGATCTCGGTCTTGAGGTCATTGGCCGCACGCGAGAAGCCTGGGCCAAAGACCAGCGAACCGTTTTCGCCATTGGCAGGATTGGTTACGCCGACGACGATCCGCGGGATCGGATTGGCATTTTGTGCCTCGCCGCCGCCGACCGGATCCTGAAGATCCTGCACTTCCGAACGGGAAGCGCGGATTTCCGTCGAGAAATTATCGGTCCAGTTGGAGTAGAGACGGGCTGAATAATAGTTGGATTCGGTGCCCGAATTATAGAAGGTGTTGTTGCCGGCATAGGTACGGCTCGAGGTGCTGACATCGTCCGAGCTGACCTTGGTCTCGTCCAGACGCTGGTAGGTCGCTTCGAAACGATGCTGGTCGTTGATTACCCAGTCAAGCCGTCCGAAAAAGCGACGGTTGGATTCGGGCAGGCTGCGGGTGATGCCGCCGGACTCGATGCCGAAATTCTGGCGAACGATATCGGAGACGGCATTGAACTGCGCTTCGGTAACGAACGGCAGTTCGGTACCAAAGCCCGAACCGATCGGTCCGGTAACCTGCGAGGAGCCCAGCTTGGCTTCTTCATAGCCGAAGGAGAAGAACAGGTGATCCGGAATGATCGGACCGGACAGGGTCGCGCCGTAGCGCTTCTCGTTGAACGGATCGATCGCGAGCTGGGTGTCGGCGAATTTGTCACCCTGCAGACCGCTGTCGGAATAGGTGAAGAAGGCGCTGCCGTGGAACTGGTTCTGGCCAGCCTTGGTCACGACGTTGATCGCGCAGCCGGTAAAGGCGCTATATTCGACGTCATAAGGCGCGAACTCGACCGAGGTCTCGGCGATCACGTCGAACGGCAGCGGCAGCGAGTTGCGCGAGGCAAAAGGCGTGCCGTTGAGGCCGTAGACGTCGGACTGGATGATGCCGTCAACCGAGAAGGAGTTGGCACGGTCGTTACCGCCGAGGCAGCTCACGCGGTCGTTGGAACCGGAGCGGTCGAGGCTGACGCGCGGGTCGATGCGGATGAAGTCGCGGATGTCGCGGGTGATGGTCGGAAAGGTTTCGAGCTCGGCCGCACCAAAAGACTGGCCGGGGCCGATCGCGAGCTGCGAGATGGCGACCCTGGCACCGGTGACGACGATGACATTTTCGCTGGAGCCGCTGCTGAGTTCAAAGCCGAGCGTGGTGTTGCCCTGCAGGTTGATGCTGACATTTTCCAGCGTCTGGCCTTCGTAGCCCGCTGCGGTTGCGGTGACCGTGTAGGGGCCGCCGGTGGTCAGGCTCTCGGCCCGGAACTGGCCGGAAGCACCTGCCGAAATGCTGCGCTGTGCGCCGGTCCGGGTGTCGGTGACAACCACGGTTGCGCCAGGCAGTGGATTGCCGGACTCGTCGCTGACGGTTCCTTCAATACCCGATGTAATCTGCTGCGCCGCCGCCGGAACAGCCATCAGGCCTGCGGTGGAAAGGCTGACAACGCTGGCAGCCAGAAGATATTTGATTTTCATGATGTGAATTCCCCGTTCATGAACCGAATTTGAAACAAAATGTATAAAATGGTCGCCCGTAAACCATCGACAGTGCGGCCAATGCAGGCCGTCTCTAGGCCCCATAAATGACAGTTTTGTCTCAAGTGAAACCAGAAATGCCGCGGTGCAACATTTTATTTTTGCAGCGCAATATTCTGATCCGGAATTTTGAGCGGAAAAACCGATTTTCTGTCGAGCGACGTTACGCCATCTCTTTGTTTTTCCGTATTATATTCCGGAGATAATTCGCTCGAAAAGCTTTTCAAATACCGCCTCGCACTGTTGCGAATTTATCACGATATCGGCGTGTATTTTCGAAGGCTCGACATGCAGGTCGTGCATCGGTCCGACCTGATTGGCAAATTGTTCGTGCACGGATTGCGGGGTCCGCCCCCGTTCGCGAACATCGCGTTCGAGTCGCCGGGCGAAACGCGTCTCGGAATCGCATTCGACGAAGATACTGAGATCCAGAAGATCACGTAAGGGCGCATGCTGCAGGATCAATATGCCGTCGATCAAGATGATGGGACGGGGTTCCGTCCGCTCGGTTTCCGATTTCGGCATATGGGTGGGAAAGTCATAGAGCGGCCGGTCGATCGCCTGGCCGTTTTTCAGCTGGGCTAGCTGCGCGCACAGCTGGTCGAAGTCGACCGCATCGGGATGGTCGAAATTGGGACCGCCCTTGCCCTCGGGAGCATCGCCCAAGCCAAAAAAATAATCATCCTGCGGCAGGATCACGCATTGGTC
>CAWUKF010000112.1:0-7677 GCA_963922745.1 uncultured Sphingomonadales bacterium | reverse complement strand
CTCGCCGTCGATGTTCACGAATATCTCATCCAGCCCATTTAGCAGCACCTCGACCGATCAGCCCCTTAGCTTTGACAGCACCGGACAGCTTGTTTCGCCTCGCGCGATTGCGGAGCAGATTGTCGCGATGCGCCTGCTCAAAAAAATCATGATCAGGGACAGGCCCGGTGCCGGGTGAGATATCCCGTATCAGAGAGGCTCGCCATCATCGCGGAGTCGCTGAAGATACGTCTCGGCTTCTTCCTCGCTGACGACATCGGCATATTTGGCGTTCATGTCGAACAGATTGGCATCGTGCGGGGCCTTGTGCCGGTCGCCGCAGGCGTCGGCGACGACCGCCGTGCGAAAGCCGTGCGACATCGCATCGACGCAGCTTGCGCGGACGCAGCCGCTTGTGGTCAGGCCGGTCAGCAGCACGCTGTCGATCCCCGCTGCGGTCAAAGTCGAGGCCAGCGAGGTGCCGAAAAAGGCGCTTGGATATTGCTTGGTGATGACAAGCTCATCCTCTCGCGGTGCCAGACCATTCGCGAAGGCCGCCATCGGATTGCCCTGGACGAAATAGCGTAACGGCGCGGCTTTTTCGAAAAAGCGCCCGCCGTCAAGGGCGCCTGGATGATAGGATACATTGGTCAGAATCACCGGGACATTCGCTTTATGAGCGGCTTCGCGCAGGCGCAAGGCGGACGCCAGCGCCTCGTCGACGTCGGCGTAGAGATCGCAGTCTGGATCGAAATAGCCCTGACAGAAGTCGATCAGGATCAGTGCGGGCTGCTGGCCGAAACCGACCTTGTTGTCATAGGCCCGGCGATAATTTTCGAGCAGATCGTCTTCGCTCATCGCGCTGTTTTCCTTTCGTTCGGCGACAGCCGACCCGGGCGTCGCTCCCGTAGCGTCCTGCCGCATTCCTTTTCGGCAGGATGCCGGGCAGTCCCGCGTTTCGCAAGCGTTTTGATCCGCTCGCCGGTTGCGGGTCAGCCGGTCTTTCTGGCGCTGATCACGCAATAGCGCAGCACCGATCGGCGGTAGGCCCATTCCAGAAAGCGACCCGTCACCCGGTATTTGACAAGGCCGAACCGGCGGGGCCGCTCGCCAGCAGCGGACGGGGACATGGCCTGGTGGCGAGCTTCCATGAAGCGGGCGAGGCCGGGCAGGACATGTTCGCTGATATCGGTGATGCGGACGCATTCGAAACCCGATTGCTGCAACTCGAGCCGATAGCGTTCCTCGTCGACGATATTGGCTTCGGCGATATGGGAGAGCTTCAGCATCCAGCGCAGCAGACGATGGCGGAACCCCGTTGTGTCGTGCTGGTCGGCCAGCATCAAATCGGTTAGCGCCAACCGGCCTCCCGGCGCCAGTTGCTGGTGCGCCAGCGCGAAAAAGCCCACCCTGCTGGGAAAATGATAGGCGCAGTCCAGCGCCAGGACATGGCTTGGCGCTTCCCTGTCGTATCGCGTGCTCCAAGCCTCGGGATCGTCAACATCACCGCAGACAATCGCGGCTGCCGTTTTCGGATGACCGGCCTTTTCGAGCCCGGCCCTCGCATAGGCAGTCTGGCTGCGGGACAGGTTGACGCCGTCGACCCTGCCGACGCGAAAATGGTCCAGCCATAGCAGCAGTTGGTCACCGCATCCGAAGCCGGCGTCGAACAGGAGCGACCGGTGGTCCAGGCCAGCTTCTTCTCCCAGCAGTAGCGCCAGTGTCCGACAAGCATCAGAATAGTCAATCGCGCTTTGCCAATATCCCAGATTGCCCCAGGACTGCCCCTCCCGGTTGAGGGCCAGTTCTGCCAGATTATGAAATTCCGCCATATTTTACGTCGCCGTCGCGGCACCGGTTTGCCAGGGAATGACGGCCCCCAGCCGGGTGGCGACCGCAACCGATGATTCCACCGCCGCCTCCAGCAGGGGAATTTTTTCCGCCATATAGGAACCGCACAGCCACAGCCGGTTGCCGGGCAGATCCTGGCTTGCGCGCAGGGCCCTGACCGCTTCGCGGCTGTCGCGTGTGACCGTTGGCCGGGTGAAATCGACCCGGGCCAGTTCGCGATTGGGGGCTATCCTGCGCAACGGGTTCCAGGTCTGGAACACGGCTTCCTGACCCGATAGCCGGGCAATCGCCTTGGTCAGATCAACCGATACTTCGGCCCGTGGGCCACCTTTGGGCAGATGATAGCTGACCGGCGACAGGCCTCCGGAGGGCGCGGGCAGGATCTGTTGATCGGTGTGGACGCTCATCGTCGACCGTTCAAACGGAACACGGCGGAGCAGGGTCTGACGGTCGTCGAAGCCGCGAATCATCGCGGCGGCCTGCTGCGCCTGGGCCGCGACCACCACCTGGTCGAAACATTGGTCCTGCCCGGACGCAGTCACGACCCGCAGCCGCTCCCCATCCGGTTCGATAGCAGCAATCGGGCTATTCGTCCGCAGATCGACGTCCGCCAGCATCCGCGGGACGATGTCGTCCACTCCCTTGGCGGCGCTCATGATGCCGAGCTGGTGGACGCCACAGGTCAGATAGTCCAGCATGATATCGGCCGGATAGGCCCGCACGGCTTCATAATCGCAGGTGCAGGTCACCGACAGCATCGGCAGGAGAATGGTGTCGACGAAGGCCTGACCGGCCTCGGCTTGCTTCAGATATTCGTCGAAGGACATTTCGGCCAGATCGACCTTGCCGGCATCCCGCTGTGCCCGGGCGAAAAAGCGACGGCTTTGCAGGCCAAGGGCCCATGCCCCGGGGCGCAACCAGCTGCGACCCTTGAGATAGGATATCTGCGACCCACGCCAGCCGAAATTGCCATAGTGAAGCATGATGTTGCCGCTATCGTCGGCAAACAGGCCGCTGTGGTCGCTGGTCACGATCTCCACGCCGATATGCTGATACAGCGCGAACAGATTCTCATAATAGCCACGGCAGAAGATCCTCAGCGGGATATCGATCCGGCGGGTGATGCCCCTGCTGACATAGTCGACGCTGTGCGCGCCCATCCCGGCGCGCGCCTGGCTTTCAAAGACGGTGACGCGATATCGGTCTTTCAGCAGATAGGCGGCGGAGAGACCGGCGATGCCCGTGCCGATAACGGCAAGATCGGGTTTGGGCCGATGGTTCCCGTCAGCATCCATCAGGCGTAATAGGCCACGCTCTGCATCGCGGTTGCCATCAATTCGCGGCGGCTGTTCCAGATGCTCATATACTGGCTGCTCGCGCCATGATCGGCATGGTGGGTGTGGGAATCGATCAACCACCAGCCCCGGTCCGTTGCCAGTTCTTCCGCTATGATGTTGACCTGCCAGTTCATCGAGCTGACCATGGCATTCCGGTCAAGCAGGCCCATCACCGATGGCGGCAGGCTGTCGCACATGCAGAGAATTTCCGCGACCGGGTCAAGACCGGTGCGCTGTTTCAGCCGCATCCAGCGGGTCAGACGATTGGTCTTGGTGCTCGTGTCGATCCGCTTGCCGACATATTCCATGTTCGAGGTGAAGAATTGTGCCGGACCGCTGTGCAGATCCTCTTCGCCGGGGAGCGGGGGAAAGTCGGGTTTGTCAATATCGGCAATCTTGACCTCGGTCGCACGCGGCGCGGCAAAGATAAAATTGCAATGGAGACCGAGACCTTTGTCGCCGAAGATTTCCGACTGGACGAACGCGGTGCTCTTGCCACGACGCAGCATGGCGGTCTCGGCGGTCAGGGTCCCGAACAGGGGGCCGGTGAAGGCAATCTGGGCCGAACGCAGGGGGGGCAGGTCGGTTTCGATATGGCTGGCAGCATGATAAGCCAGCGCGCCGGACAGACCTCCGAACGCGGTGCGTCCCTGGGTCCAGCTTTGCGGCAATGTCACGGGATGATCGGGCCCGCCGGGGCCGCATTGATCGAGCATATCGGAAAGGGCTACGGGTTCAGGATGTGTATCGGTCATCCCTTTCGCTTATCGGGCTGGTCGGCCGAAATCTACTGGTAAGTTTGCTTCGGCATCTACAAGAGCCGTCATCATTTACAAAAGCCGCTATCTACATTATAGGATTATTGTTTTTCAGTCTCTTGTTGGAAGATATTGTGATGAGCTACACAAACACCCTGACGCGTGCTGATCTTGCCGATACGATGAACCGGCAGGTAGGACTTTCTCGTGCTGATAGCGCGGTCATGGTGGAATCGATTTTGGACCATATGATCAAGGCCTTGGTCGATGGCGAGAATGTCAAGATTTCCGGATTCGGGACGTTCGTGCTGCGCGACAAGGGGGAGCGCACCGGTCGCAATCCCAAGACCGGAATTGAAGTGCCGATCGCACCGCGACGGGTACTGACCTTCCGCGCCAGCCAAACGATGCGTGACAGGATTATCGCCGCAGGTTAATGGACCCGGCGTACCGGGGGAGTAGAGTATGACCAAGGAAGAAGGGGCTTTCCGGACCATCGGGGAGCTGTCCAAAGAGCTTAAGATCAAGCCTCACATCCTGCGCTATTGGGAAGACCAGTTCGCGATGCTCACCCCGCTCAAGCGGGCCGGAGCGCGGCGCCATTATCGCCCCGAAGATGTCGAGACGGTCAAGCTGATCAACCGCCTGCTCAACGAAGAAGGCTATACGATCAAGGGCGCTCGCAAATTCCTGTCCTCGCGTCGCAAGCGGCCGATGATGGTCGAAAATGCACCGCAAGCGGCCGCGGCTGCGGCGATGCCGATGGCGGACGAAGCGGGGGAGGATCACAGTCTGATCCTGGCGGAACTCAAATCGATCCGCGACCAGCTGTCCCAAGCGCTCGGTCAGGCCTAGGCTCGCTGGCGACCAGCGCTCATTTATCGACGTTTTCGATACCACGCTGGGCGAACCAGTCGCGCAGCATAGCTGCCTGACAGCCGCTGAAGCCATTGGTGCCTACCGGTGAACAGCTGTTCGGACGCCCCAGTCTTGCCTCATCCTCATGATTCTGGAACTGAGAAGTCCATGACGTGGCATAATGCGCCTGTTCTTCCTTCTGCTTGTCCCGAATATCTTTCGGTATCCTGTATCGCTCCTCTTCCGGCCGATTGGCGCAGACCACAATCTCGCTGCTGGTCGATTCCGGGCAATCGTCATCGCCATAGGTTACCAAAATTGACCATCGTTCGACTTCGCCGGCAGCCGATTCTTTTTCCCCGGCCTTTGCCGGCATGGCAATCAGCGACAATCCAGTGATCGCCAAAGCGAGCGCAGAGCGGGCGGAATGATGGTTGATTGCAAGGCTCCTTGAACCAAGAGAGAGGACCGATGTCGGGGAGAAGTCTAAGAGCCACAACATTTCCACCGGCTGAACCGGTGACCGGTCGGGGTCAGGCACCCCGTCGCCAGACGACAGGCACATGGCAGAGACATAGGACGGGTTTTAGGCGAAGATTGCCGTTGTCCGGTCAGTCGTAGTCCGGACCGAGTTCCGGATCGAGGTCGCGCGGCCGGGTGAAGCGATCAAGCGAGCCACATTTTTCCACGATATCGGCCCAGCCATCGATCGCGAGCGTCATTTCGGCCAGCGCAGCGGTTGGATATTTGGTTTCGACCTCGTCACGGGCCGGCGAGCTCCCGTCATCGGGAACAAGATCGAAAATCAGGTCTTCAAGACCGGGATTATGACCGACGAGAAGGACATGCCCGGCCTCTGCATTGGCGCCGCGCAGCACGTCGAGCAGCGTCGCCGACGAGGCGAGATAGATTTTTCGGTCCCATGTCGGCTCCATCGCCCGGCCTCTGGCTTCCTCGACATTTTCCAGCGTCTCGATCACCCTCACGGCAGGCGAGGCAAGGATTTGGTCAAAGCTCAGACCCTTGCTCCGGATGAAGCGGCCCATGACAGCTGCCGCGCGCTTGCCCTTCTTGTTGAGCGGGCGATCGAAATCACGGTCGACCGGGTCGTCCCAGCTGGATTTCGCGTGGCGCAGGAGCGTGAGTTTTTTCATTGCGGATCGTCATGCATCAAACTTGTTTCAGTTGAAAGACCGGATTGGCGCATTTCGGTCTTGGCTTTGCGGATCTCGTCCAGCGCCTGGTCCAGCGGCATCCGTTCGACCGGGGTTCCTTCCGGAAAGGCGGTCAGCAGGCGGGAGGGAAAGGCCGACGAGAGGATCACGAAATGGCCATGATCATCGGCGCGGCGAATGATCCGGCCAAAAGCCTGCGCCAGCCGGGCGCGAATGATCCGGTCGTCATAGGCGCTGCCGCCGCCAGCCAGGCGTCGCGCCCGGTGGAGGATATTGGGGCGAGGCCAGGGAACGGATTCCATTACCACCAGCCGCAGGCTCTGCCCGGGCACATCGACCCCGTCGCGCAGGGCGTCGGTACCGAGCAGGCTGGCCTTGGGATCGTCGCGGAAAATGTCGACCAGGGTGCCGGTGTCGATCGGATCGACATGCTGGGCATAGATCGGCAGTCCGCCCTGCGCCATCCGGTCGGCGATCCGGGCATAGACGGTGCGCAGGCGGCGGATCGCGGTAAACAGGCCGAGCGTGCCGCCGCCCGATGCTTCGATCAATTGCGCATAGGCTCCCGCCAGACCCGCCATGTCGCCGCGTTTCACGTCGGTGACGATGATCACCTTCGCCTGGTTAGGATAGTCGAAGGGGCTGGCAACCTCGAATTCGCGGGGCGCGTGATCAAGATGCACAGCGCCGCTCAGCGCCCGCGCGGTTTCCCAGCCGCCACCGCCCTTCAGGGTCGCGGAGGTAACCATGATGCCATGGGCCGGCTTGGTGACGACCTGAGTGACCGGAATGGTCGGATCGAGCCAGTGGCGGCAGATGCCGATATCATATTCGCGGCCCTCGAACCGGTCGATCATCAGCCAGTCGACAAAATCGGGATCGGCGGGACCGCCAATCCGCGACAGCAGCGAAAGCCATCCCGACAGGGTGTCGCAGCGCCAGCCCAGGCTTGACAGCGCGCCCTCCATCCGGGCGCGGGCGGGGGCATCCATCCAGTCCGGGCCTTCCTCGATCAGATGTTCGATCCGCTGGCCGAGCCGGACCAGTGGCCGGAGCAAGGCATCCATGGCTTCGGCAGCGGTGGCCACCGCGTCGATCATCGGACCCTCGATGTCCGAAAGCTCGGTCTCTAGCCCATAGCCGGCATCGGCGCTCTGGCTCTCGTCGCGGGCAAAGACCATCGCCCGGACCTCCTGCAGCAAAGCTTCGATCGGGCCATATGGTTCGCCCTCGCTCATGCGCTGAAGCCAGCCGTCGCTGGGCATGGCTTCGGCGGCAATACGGGCGCTTTCGATCGCCCGCCCCCCTTCCTCGTCATAGGAAGCGATATCGGCGAGGCGAGCAGCGAGGCCGCGACGTCGGCCGCGATTCTTCGATTCCGGCCCGATCACCCAGCGGCGGATTTCGATCGCTTCCTGTCCGGACAGCCGGGCGGCGAACATTGAATCAGCAGCGTCAAACAGGTGGTGGCCTTCGTCAAAGATCAGGCGAGTCGGGCGATTTTGCTGCTCGCGTCCGCGCGCCGCGTTGACCATGACCAGCGCATGGTTGGCGATCACGATATCGGCCTGCTGGCTGGCCCGCGCGGCCTTTTCGATGAAGCATTTGCGATAATGAGGGCAGCCGGCATAGACGCATTCGCCGCGCCGGTCGGTCAGCGCGGTGGCGCCGTTGCGCCGGAACAGGGTGGTCAGCCATCCGGGCAAGTCACCGCCGATC
>CAWUKF010000111.1:0-7744 GCA_963922745.1 uncultured Sphingomonadales bacterium | reverse complement strand
CGAAATCGATGACATCGCCCAGATTACAAGCCTTGGCGCGATCCGGGCGGCAATTACCGACTGGCTGGCCGCTTCGCGCCATCACGCATATATTGCTACGGTGAGACGCGCCCATCCGCGGCATGGCGGAGCGGGCGCGCTATACATCATCCTGCGCCGGCGGCGCTGAGCAGAGCGTCAGGCCAGTGAACGCGCAACAATCAGCGCGAAGATATGAGACAGCTTGTCGAGATCATCGATCGCGACGGCCTCGTCGAGCTTGTGCATCGTTGCATTGCACAGGCCGAACTCGACCACCGGCATGACCTTTGCCAGAAAGCGGGCATCCGAGGTGCCGCCCGAGGTGGACAGTTCGGGATCGATGCCGGTGATGTCGCGGATCGCGCCTGCGATGATGTCCGAAAATTCGCCCGGCGGCGTAAGAAATGGTTCTCCCGAAATGATCGGCTTGAGTTCGCCGCCATGCCGCTCGACAATCTCCCGCACCATGGCGCTCAGGCTCTCGCCTGTATGCCGGTCGTTGAACCGGATCGACAGGCGGCCTTCGGCCTTGGCCGGAATGACATTATGCGCCGGGTTGCCGACGTGGAGGTCGGTAAATTCGATATTGCTCGGCTGGAACCAATCGGTGCCCTCGTCGAGTTGCAGCGCATCGATCTCGCTCAATATCCTGCCCAGCTTGGTGATCGGATTGTCGGCATTGTGCGGATAGGCGACATGGCCCTGCATTCCGTTCACCGTGATCCACATATTGACCGAACCGCGCCGGCCGATCTTCATCATGTCGCCGAGCCGGTGGACCGAGGTCGGCTCGCCGACCAGGCACAGGTCCGGGACGATATCTTGCTCTGCCATATAGTCCATCAGCGCGACGGTGCCGAAGCGTGCCGGCCCTTCCTCGTCGCCGGTGATGATCAGGCTGATCGTCCCAAGATCGTCGGGAAGCTGGTGCAAGGCGCTGACAAAAGCGGCGATGCTACCCTTCATGTCGACGGCGCCGCGCCCGTGCAGGAGATCGCCGCGCACTTCCGGGACGAAGGGATCGGTCTGCCAGCCCTGGCCGGGGGGCACGACATCGAGATGGCCGGCATAGGCAAAATGGCGCGAACCGGCAGGGCCCTTGCGGATTGCGAACAGATTTTCGACCGGCCCGTCAGGTGCTTCGCCGGCGATAAAGCGGGTGATCACGAAACCCAGCGGGGTCAGCATCGCTTCCATTTCGTCGAACACGCTGCCGATTGCGGGAGTGATGCTCGGCTGCGCGATCAGGCGCTTTGCCAGATCTAGGGGGGAGGGCGCGGTCACTGGCCGAGGCTCAGGCTTCGGCCGCTTCCGGCTGTTCCAGCCGCTCGATCACCCATGGTTCCTCCTCGGCCGCTTCCATCCATTGCACGGTCCATTCGTGATCGAGTATCGTCTGCATATAGCTGGTGGCAAAGCCCGGCAGCCGGAATCCGTAGGTCTGGAAGCGGGACACCACCGGCGCGTACATGATATCCGCAGCGCCATAAGTGCCGAACAAAAATGGTCCGCCGCCGCCAAAGCGGGCGCGTGCCTGCGCCCACAGTTCGATCACGCGAGCGGCGTCTGCCTTGACCTCGTCGCTGAACGAGAGGCCTTCGTAAATCTTGCGCGTGTTCATCGGGCACTGGCGACGCAGCGCCATAAAGCTCGAGTGCATTTCTGCGGCCATGGAACGGGCCATGCCGCGTGCGGTCTCGTCCTTTGGCCAGAAACGGTCGCGATGGGTCTTGTCGGCAAGCCAGTCGATGATCGCCAGGCTGTCCCAGACCACGGTCTCGCCGTCCCACAATATCGGCACCTTGCCGCCCGATGGCGCAAAATTTTCGCTTTCCCGGACATGATCCCAGTCGTCACCATATAAAGGGACGGTCAGTTCCTCGAAGGAGAGGCCGGATTGCTTGCAGGCGAGCCAGCCGCGCATCGACCAGCTGGAATAAGCCTTGTTTCCGATTATCAGTTTCATAGCATGCCCCATAACCAAATATGATCAGCGATGTCGAGCGATGGTTGGCCGGGCACGGGTGCCGTCGCCTCAACTCTGTACCGCCTCCAGAACCGCCAGCCGCAACTCATCGATACCCTGTTTCTTTTCGGAGGAGGTGAGCAGCAGGTCCGGATGCGCCGCCGGATGTTTCTTGGCTATTGCCGCGACCTGCTCTGCTGTTGCGTCAAGCGCTTCCTGCTTGACCTTGTCGGCCTTGGTCAACACCACGCGGTAGCTGACTGCCGCCTTGTCGAGCATCTCCATCACTTCCTCGTCGACCGGCTTGATGCCGTGACGCGAATCGATCAGCACGAAGGTCCGCTTCAGCACCGCGCGACCGCGCAGATAGTCGTTGATCAGGAAGCGCCATTTCTGCACGACCTTGGGCGGTGCCTTGGCAAAGCCATAGCCTGGCATGTCGCAGATCCGGAAGATCAGCGGCTCGCCGACGTCGAAGAAATTCAGCTCCTGGGTACGCCCCGGGGTGTTCGATGTCCGGGCGAGGCCGTTGCGGTTGGTCAGGGCGTTGATCAGCGAAGACTTGCCGACATTCGAGCGACCGGCAAAGGCGATCTCCGGGACCTTAGGGTCCGGCAGAAACTGCAGCTGCGGCGCGCTTTTCAGGAAGCTGATCGGACCGGAGAACAGCTTCGGGTGCAGAGGCGTCATGCCTTAGCCTTGTCCGCAGCTGCCTTGCGCGCCTTCTCTTCGGCTTCCTTCGCCATTGCTTCCTTCATCTGCGGGTGGCGCGAATAGAGCCATTTCTGCTGCAGGATCGTGAGCGTGTTGGACACCGTCCAGTAGAGCTGCAGGCCGGCGGCAAAGGGTGCCATGATGAAGACCAATATCCACGGCATGATGCTGAAGATCTGCTTCTGCATCGGGTCCATCGGTGCCGGGTTCAGCTTGAACTGAAGATGCATGGTGATGCCCATCAGGATCGGCAGGATGCCAACCGCCAGGAAGGTCGGCGGATCGAACGGCAGCAGGCCGAACAGGTTGACCGGAGTCAGCGGGTCGGGAGCGCTCAGGTCCTTGATCCACAGGATGAACGGCTGGTGGCGCATTTCAATCGACAGCATCAGCACCTTGTACAAGGCGAAGAAGATCGGAATCTGCAGGAATATCGGCAGGCAACCGGCTAGCGGATTGACCTTTTCCTCCTTGTACAGCTTCATGATTTCCTGCTGCTGCTGCTGCCGGTCATCCTTGTACTTCTCCTGGATCGCTTTCATCCGGGGCTGGACCGCCCGCATCTGCGCCATCGAGGCAAATTGTTTCTGCGCGATCGGGAACATGATCCCGCGCACGATGAAGGTCATCAGGATGATCGCGACCCCGAAATTGCCGACCAGCTTGAACAGCCAGTTGAGCAGGTAGAAGAGCGGCTTCTCGAACCAGTAGAACCAGCCCCAGTCGATCGCGCGATCCAGATTGATAATGCCATATTCTTCCTGATATTTGACCAGGACCGCGTTCTCCTTGGCACCGGAAAACAGCCGGGTGGTATTTTTAAGTTGCTGGCCAGGGGCGATGATCTGTGGATTCTTTTTCGCGATTTCGGCCTGAAAGATGTCGCCACCGCCGGAACGGAACTTGGCGTCGACATCGGAAATATTGGCCGGGATCAGGGCTGCCAGCCAATATTTGTCGGTAAAGCCAAGCCAGCTGACATCGCTGTCGTAGCTGTTGGTGCCCGCGACTGCACTGGTGCCGAAGAGGCTGGCAAAAAATCCGGGCTCCTGGCCGGCGAGATTCTTGTAGTCCACGTCATAATTGGCGGCACCGTCATAAACCCCGACCGGACCGGAATGGATGGTCCAGGTGCTGGCTTCGCTGGGCGGTATATTGTTTAGATCGCGCTTTCGGTTGATCAGGCCATAGGGTCTTAGCGCAACCGGATTTTCGCCACGGTTGACGACCTTCTGTTCGCTGGTGATCAGATAGTCCGAATCGATCGACAGGGTGATCGTGTAGGTCTGTCCGGTCTCGTTCGACCAGCTCAGCGTGACCGGTGTTTCCGGTGTCAGCTTGCCGCCGTCGGTGCTCCAGACGGTATTATCATCCGGTACGGCGACGCCCTGTCCGGCCCAGCCGAAGCGGCTGAAATAGGCATCGGCGGTTCCCGACGGTGAGAACAGGCGAACCGGCTTGCTGTCCTTGCTCATGTCGACCGTATGGTCGGTCAGGGTGAGATCGTCGATGCGTCCGCCCTTCAGGTTGATCGAACCCTTCAGCCTCGGGGTATCGATCAGAACGCGAGGGTTTTCGCGCAGAACGGCGGCCAGGGGCCGGATCTTGTCGGAGGCCGGAGCGGCTGCGATATCGGTTCCGCTGGCAGCCGGGCCGCTGGCAGAAGAGCCCGTGCCGGCCGGAACCTGGTCAGTGGCTGGAACGTCCGCCTTTTCGACAGCCTCGTTCTTGTTGGCCATGTCCGGGAAAAACTGTTCCATCAGCAACGGCCAGCCGAACAGGATGATTCCGGTGAGGAGCACCGCCATGATGATATTGCGCTTGTCGTCCACTATGTCGTCCCGCTTTCGGCCATTTGTTGCAGATAGGATCGGTGTATGAGGGTATCAAGGCACCGGGTCATAACCCGAGCCACCCCAAGGATGGCAGCGCAATAGCCGTTTAGCCCCCAGCCAGCTACCCCTAATTGCACCATGTTTTTCGATCGCCTCGATCGTATAGGCGCTGCAGGTCGGCATATAGCGACAAGTTGGCGGCAAAATCCGCGAAGGTCCCCATTGCCAGCAGCGCACGCAGAAGATGAAGACAGACTTGAGCATCGCTAGGCCAGCTTTTTCGCCAGATAGTTCAGGCCCTTTTCAAGATCCGCCTTCATGGCGGCAAAATCTGCTTCTGTGTTGGTCTTTCTTCCGATCAGGATATGATCGACACCGGCCATGCCCTGATCAGGCAGTACCCGGGCAAGCATGGCGCGGAACCGGCGCTTCACGCGGTTGCGCGCGACGGCATTGCCGATTTTCTTGGTGACGGTGATCCCGTAGCGGATGGTTTGCTCGGGAATGATATGGCCGGAATGGCGCCGGTGTGCGAGCAGGACAAAATTGGCGGTGACGAATCGCTTGCCGCGGTTGGCGGCGAGAAAGTCGGCGCGTTTGCGAATCACTTCGATGGGCCGGTTTGTGCCGGCGGTGGCCGAATCGGACGACCGTCGCTTGACGTCTGGCTGATCGGCCGATGATCGTGCTTCGGCAGGCTCAGCACGAGCGTTCACGCTGGTGTCAGGCAGAGAGCTTCTTGCGGCCACGGGCACGGCGGGCAGCCAGCACTTTGCGGCCACCGACGGTCGCTTTGCGGGCGCGGAAACCATGGCGCCGTTTACGGACCAGACGGCTCGGTTGAAATGTACGCTTCATCGCGAATATCCTACGTCAAAATTTCGATAAAAAAGGCCGCCAAAAGCTGCGGCCGATACGTTGTCGCTGCGATTAGGCAGGCAGGCTCGGAAAGTCAAGCGTTTGCGCTAGACTTTCTTGTCCTTTCCGCCCGTCTTGACCTTGCCGAAAATCGGCAGTTCAAAATCGTCGGGCAGGGTCTTGTGATGGCGTCTGCGCATCGCCCAGTCGGTCCATTTACCATAATTGGGAAATCGCCGCTTGAAGTCGACGTAGCGTTTCTTGGCCCAGCGGGAGTTTTGCAGAACCAGAGCAAGGCCGATGGGAAAGACGATGATGAAGCCGGGTCCGGGGATGGCGCCGATGATCGGCGAAACGAGAATCAGTGTAAAACCGATCACCGAAAGCAGGAATCGGGAACCCGAGGTATATTTCCAGCGCTTTTTCTCGGTTTTGTCGTCCATCGTCTTCCATTTGGTCATTCGCAACCGCCAGCGCAAGCGTGCGCCCCTGTGTAAAGCGCGCAGCGGCGATTATCGTTCCGGAAGATGCACGGGACGTGAATGGTTTCGGCGGGCGGATGCCGCTAGTGCAAGAACTGGAAGCGCGCCATGTCATTGCGGGACAGACGCAATTGCTCCGAGAAGGGGACGCTGTTGGTCAACGCGTAAAAGGCTTTTGCGGTGGGAAGCGGCACGCCCATCTCGGCATAATAGTCGAGATATTCGGCATGGACCGGATCGCTGGCCGGATAGTCGCCCGCCTGCCGTCCGGTCTCGTCCATCCAGCTGTGGACGACGAATTCCGCATCGGGATGGGCGGTTCGCGTCACGCCCGCTAGAAACAGCTCGACGGCACCCGAGCGGACCGAGCCATGGGCCGGCACGTTGGTGCTGATCCCGGCGCGGCGAATCATCCGGGCCAGTCTGAGATTGGCCTCTTCGTCCACCGAGCCGTCGCAATCGAGCATTTCGATCCGCCGGATTCCGGGGAATTGGCTGAGCATCTGCCGGAACAATGCTGGCGTATAGCTGTCCACGGTACCCGTCATCTCGACCGTATCTGGCGCGATCACGCGGAAGGGCCCATATTCGCCATAAGCCGCGCTGGCAGACTGCGCCCGGGTATCCGGTTCGTACAGATCATATTCGAAAATCTCGACCGTTTCGGTGACGGTATAGCTGCTGGCGGCATAGGCCGGCTGGGCCGGAAGCAACAGCAGCGCGCAGAGCATCAGGGCACTGGCGAACAAGCCGCGCAGTCCGCTGCCCTGATCTGTGCGATCGCCGCCAATATCTGATCTGTTACCCCGGTTCATTCGGCCTCAATGCAGCCTGTTCGCTTGCAAAAGAGTATTCGCCTTTGGTTGTGCGGAAATTAACCTGGTTCGATGGCAGATTCCCGGCATTTTGACGGTTACGGCCAGCGAGCGGTTGAGGCTCGACTAAAGCGGCTGGCGATTCCATGTTCCCGGGATGATATTGGGGCGATTATGATGGTGGCGCTGGTTCAGACGGTGGCCTATCTCGGACTGGAAGCACGCGGTGTCGAGGTGCAATGCCAGGTCGCGCCAGGCCTGCCTGCATTCAACGTGGTCGGCTTGCCCGACAAGGCCGTCGCCGAAAGCCGCGAGCGGGTGCGCGCGGCGATTGCCGCGATGGGGCTTTCGCTGCCGCCGAAGCGGATCACGGTCAATCTGTCGCCGGCCGACCTGCCCAAGGCGGGATCCCACTACGACCTGCCGATTGCGCTGGCGCTGCTGGGCGCGATGGGCATAGTCGATGCCGAAACGCTGGCCGGCTATATTGTCGTTGGTGAACTGTCTCTGGATGGCCGACTTGCGGCCACGCCCGGCGTGTTGCTGGCAGCGCTGCATGCGTCGGGCCATGATCTCGGTCTGATCTGCCCCGCGTCGCAGGGTCCGGAAGCGGCATGGGCCGGCGATATCGAGGTCCTGGCCCCGGGCGACCTGCTGGCGCTGCTCAATCATTTCAAGGGCCAGTCGATCCTGAATCCTCCCGAAACCGGTGTGGCCCCTGACCCTGAATATGGTCCGGACCTGAAAGATGTGAAGGGTCAGGAAACCGCGAAACGTGCGCTGGAAATCGCAGCGGCCGGCGGACATAATCTGCTGATGAACGGTCCGCCGGGATCGGGCAAATCGCTGTTGGCGTCCTGTCTCCCCGGGATTTTACCGCCGTTGTCTCCCGCTGAAGCGCTGGAGGTGTCAATGGTTGCCTCGGTCGCCGGAACGCTCGATGGCGGCCAGATGTCGCGCCAGCGACCGTTTCGCGCTCCGCACCACAGCGCTTCGATGGCGGCGCTGGTCGGCGGTGGGCTGAAGGTGCGGCCGGGTGAGGTCAGCATGGCG
>CAWUKF010000110.1:0-7912 GCA_963922745.1 uncultured Sphingomonadales bacterium | reverse complement strand
GCGGTGCGGGCGACCGAACGGGGACCCCGACTGCTGCCGCCCGGCCAGCCGCTCGACCTGTTCGTGACCGTTACCGATTTCGTCGGCCACCCGGAAAAACTGCAGTTGCACAGCCCGCCGGAAGCGCTGGAGATGGAACACCGGATCACGATCGGTTTTTCGACTCGAGGCAAGCGCAACGATGCGATTGCAGATCCGGCGGCTCTAACCTTTGCCGGCCGCGCCACAGCCAGCTTCCCCGGTGCGTTTCCCCCGTTTACCGTACGCGAACTGGACGAGCTTCTGGCGGCGCGGGACTATGTCTGGGAAGGCCGCTCGGCGTTCCTGAAACGCATATTACCGGGCCAGTTCAGCGCGGGCACAGCAGAGGATACGGTGCTGATCGACGGATCGGTACTTGCCAATGCTCCCTTCGCCCAAGCTATAGAGGCGCTGAAGAACCGGCCCGCCAAACGGCAGGTAGACCGGCGCTTTGTCTATATCGATCCCCGGCCGGATCTCGATGTCGCGAAAAGCGACAAGGCGATGCAGAGGTTGCAGGCGGCGCAGGAAGCCGAGGACGAGGCGCTGCCGGGTTTTTTCTCAACGATCTTTGGAGCCATCTCCAATATTCCAAGAGAGCAGCCGATCCGCGACAGTCTCAACGCAATTGCCGGCCGGTCGAACCGGATCACCCAGATGCGGCTGATCACCGAGAATCTCCGCGGCGAAGTGGAGCAGCATGTCGAAACGCTGTTCGGGCGGACCTTTTTCCTCGACCGGCCGACCGCGGTGCGGGTTGGTGCGTGGCGTCGCAAGTCGCGTGACAAGGCGGCCAAGCTCTCCGGATTTTCCTATAGCGCCTATGGACATCTCCGGTTGGCGACGGTGATCGAGGATATCGCCAACACCGTCCGGCGCGCAAAGGCGGATCCCAACGCGCACAATCACCCCGGGTTGCGCGATGCCCTGTGGAGCGAGATACGCAGGCTGGGTCTCGACAATGTCCGGCATAAGAGCGGCGGCCCGACGAAGCTGGCCGCGGATTTTTTCCGCCAGCATGACCTGGGATACCGGGTACGCCGGCTGCGCTTCCTGGCCCGGCAGCTGGCGGAGGACCTGGACCGTGCCGATCCCGCCGACTATGAAGCGATGGAAGGGATGCATGACGTCGTCTATGAGTGCCTGTCGCTCTATATCGAGCGCGAAACGATCGACTATCTCGGCGACGAATTCGGCGGCATTGCGAAACGGGCCGAGACCGAGCCGGGCGCGCTGCTTGCCGCGCTGGCGAGGGCCCGCGACCTGTCGGCTGCAGACGCCATCGTCGATGCCAAGCTGGCAGCGGCGCTGGCGGTGATACCGAAGGCGGAGAAGCGATCAATGCTGCTCGCCTTTCTCGGCTTCCCCTTTTACGACATCGCCACGCTGCCGCTGCTGCAGGGCGAAGGGTTGGACGAGTTCGACCCGATCAAGGTCGACCGCATTTCGCCGGAGGATGCCCGGACCATCCGCAAGGGCGGCGTGGCGGCGACACTCAAGGGCATCGAGTTCAACAATTTCGGCGCCTTTTTCAGCCGCAGCTACCGCGAGAACGACTATCTCTGGGGCCGACTGCACGGCGCCGAGCGGATGATCGACATCATCTTTTCCACCCTGCCCCCGGCGAAGCGACCTGGCGACGCGACCATCCTCGAATTCAAGAAGATCATCTTCCGCCAGATCGTCGACGAGGAAAAGCCGCGGCTCACCCGGATCGCGCCACTAATCGCCTCGCTATATGAAGAAATCGAGGCGGCCACGCTTTAGCTAGTGCGCATGACCCTCGGCGTGCTCCTCGGCATGCTCCGGTTTCTGCAGACTCTTGTAGACCGCCTCGACAAAGGCATCGCCCTTGATGAAGGCATCGGGATTGACGTCCCACTGCGCCGCTGGCTTCATCGCCTGGACCTGCGCAAGTGATTTGCCCTCGCTTTGCGCCTTCTCGACGGCAGCGATCACCGATTTGAGCATGTCGCGATAGGCGATCAGGTCGGCCTTATTGGCCATCGGCCCGTGACCGGGAATGATCCTGGTATCGTCATCGACCATCGCCAGCACCTTGTCTGCTGCTGCCAGCATGCCGCGAGCGTTGCCGCCACTGGAGAGATCGATGAACGGCAAGGTGACCTTGTTGAAGAACAGGTCTCCCATGTGCACGACATTGGCCTTTTGCCAGAAGACGATGCTGTCGCCGTCGGTATGGGCGTGCTTCATGTGCCGGACGCGGATTTCGTCCCCGTTCAGGTGCAGCTTGATGCCGTCATGATAAGTGATCACCGGCAGGGCTGCAGGAGCCGCGGGCGGAACATCGTCATTGCCCTTGATCAGCCGGTCGCGGACATGGTCGTGGGCCAAGATAAGGACCCCGGCCTGGCCGAGATTCTCGTTGCCCCCGGTGTGATCATAATGCCAGTGGGTATTGATCAGATATTTGACCGGCTCCGCGCCCAAATCCGAGACCGCTGCCTTGATCTTGTCGGTCAGCGGCGCGAACTGGTCATCGATCAAAACGGTGCCATCCGGTCCATAGGAAACCGCGATATTTCCGCCAGCCCCGAACAGTACGGCGATCCCGTCCGCCAGGGGTTCGGCCTTGATCTCGACCTTGGCGAAACGGTCGCTTTCCTGTGCGTTGCTTTCGCTGCAAGCCGAGAGGACCAGCGGCGAGGCGGCAAGCAGAAGGGCAGCAAGGCTACGCGTTATCGAATTTGGCATGGATGGAGTCTCCTGTATATGTGATCGGGCCAGCGCTGCCGACCGATCATCCTCTATATGTATCGGGGGCATATCATCGATCCAACGCCACCGCTATCCTTTGGCAAAAAACATCAGATTGACCAGGCGGCCATCCTGAGCCGTCTTGCCAAAAGCCTCGCCGCTGTTGTGGAACATCCAAGGGCTGAACAGAATCAGTCGGTTGAAGCGCATCGGCACACTCATCACCTTCGTCCATTTCGCCGGATGGTTGGTATCCTTGTTCACCACATCCTCGATCAGCGCGTTGATATCATTGTAGCCCGCCTGCTGGATCGACAGGAGATCGGTAGGCACCCGCTCCAAGCCGGTGCGCTTGTGGCGGAAAAACTCGGTCCCCCCCTTGCAATGCTCGGGCAGCGAGAGATAGAGGATGCCGGAATAAAATGCCGGGTCGATATGCACGCCGCTGCGGCCCTTGTCGCCCTTCAGCGTAACCCGGCAATGCAGATGGCTGGTATTGGGCGCTGCCTTGACCGGCGCATTGATGATACCCCCGATGCGCTCGTTCAGCCCCTGAATTTCCAGCGGCCTGGTCGAGATATGGCCGGGATAGTTGCCGTGCTTGTTGCCCGGATCAAAGTCGAGAGCGAGCGCCGCGTTGCGCGCAGCGAGCGGGTCGGCGATAAAATCATCCAATATGATCAGCGATGGCAGCATCAGGCGAATCGCCTCCGGCCGCGCCCCGCCTCGTTCAGGAAACACGCCTGATTCCTGATAAACTTTACAATCTTTACAGGGTTAAGGAAAAGAATTCCTGGTTCCGCGTTTATATTCAGAATAGCTCCCAAGCGACTGGCAAGGCTGATAAAATTTGGGCAGGGCTGTGCAATGGTCATGCCGCAGCCCTATCACGAATGGTGGGCTGTAGGACATATTTTTCTTGATCCCGTTCCCTCACCTTGATCGGTCGCGTCGAGCAAGACGATTTCAATCTCCAGTCCTTTGCCCCGCAAAACCGCCTTCCACGATCGCGCCGACGCGGCTCATGAATTCCATGCCGTTGGCGATTTCCTCGTCGGTCAGTTCGTCCGAAATAAGCTTGATAAACGCCTCGGTCCTTTCCATCATGTCATTGACCGTCGCCTGCCCCTTTTTCGTTAGCCGGATGATTTTCTCGCGAGCAGAAGCCTTGCTTTCGCGGATCGAAATGAGATTGAGATCCTTGTCGGCCATGGCGCGCAGAACCTTAGAGATAGCCGGACTGCCCAGCTCATACCATTCCCCGATCAGCCGTTCGATGGTTTTACGGTGAATCGTGTGACCCTCCTCGCCCTTGGAATGGATGATCCACAGAATGACGGTCTGGTGCCTGGTCAGATTGGGCCCGCTCAAATGTTTCTCGACCGCCATACCGACCGAATAATGGAACGGGTAGAATAGTTTCAGAAAATTTTGCGGAGCGGTTTCCCGCTTGATCGGATAATCGATTCCGAAATCGGATTGCTGCGTCACTCGAAACTCCATCATTGGGCAAATCGCCCGCCCTGGTCGTCCCGCTAGATGAACCAATTTGAAGCAGGAGTCTAATCTTCTGCCTATAAAATTCCCGCACCGATCAAAAGACTCTCGGTTTTCCAGCGATGACAATGGTGGCAACGCAGAGACAGTATTTCCAATAAATCTATTTATTATCAATTATTTAAATGAATATCACTTCGACCGCCCCGAGATCGGTTGACAAATATAATTTCCAATCCTTACTATGTCCTATGGACACTATGTCTCAACGACATATAATTATAAGGATTGAGGATAGATGAAACCCGCGTTTAGCGTCGACCAGTTGAGCCGTCCGGAAGTGATCCGGAATCCCTATCCCTATTACGACCTGTTGCGGGACCAATCGCCGGTTTTCGGCTATCGCGACTATCCCCCCGGAACGATGCCGGGTGTTGATGACCCAAAGCCGTCCTGGGTGGTTCTCAATTTCGACGATGTCGCCGCTGTGGCCTGGGATCATGAGAATTTCTCTTCACGCGACAGCTTGCAAGAAGAATCCTCTGCGCCAACGCTGATGCTGGTCAATCATGACCGACCGGAACATACGCGGCTGCGCAAGATTGCGGCCAAGGTCTTCCAACCGTCCTCGATCAAGTCACTGGCTCCGTCGGTGGACGGTCTTGTCTCCGCCTGCATGGATGACTTTTTCGAGGCGGATAGGCCGGTGGACGTCATGGCCGATTATTGCGCCATGCTGCCGAGCCGCGTGATGGCCTATCTGTTTGGGATGCCGGCGGACATGGACCGGGATGTGCGCAACTGGGCGACCGCGTTCATGCTGTCCGCCAATATTACGCCAGAAGAGCGCCAGGCCCATAATATCGAGGCCATGGCATTTTTCGACCGTCATGTCAGGGAGCAGATGGACCGGATCGCCAAAGGCGAAGATACGCCAGGCCCCTTGCTCAATGCGTTCATCCGCACCGAAGTGGATGGCGACCGGCTGTCTTTCGAGGAAATCGTCCGCTTCTGCATGACCGCCACGGTGGCCGGGGCGGAAACAACGTCCTTCTATCTGGGCAATCTGATCGCCGTTCTCGCTGATTTTCCCGATATCTGGCAGGAATTTGTCGAAGATCCGACCCTGTTTGACGCGATCTACAAGGAAACGCTGCGCTTTCACGGGCCGCCACAGCGGCTGTTCCGGGTCGCCACGCGCGACATCACGATCGGCACAGCCGATATCAAGCGCGGGGACTGGGTTGCCTGCTTTTTTGGCGCGGCGAATTACGATCCGCAAGCCTTTCCCGAGCCCTATGCCTTTCGGCTGCACCGCAAGAACGCCAACCGTCACATGAGCTTTGGCTATGGCATCCATCGCTGCCTTGGGGCGCCGCTGGCGCATCTCGAGGCCGAGTCCACTGCACGCATGCTGCGCGAACGGTACCACAAGATTGAACGAACGGGCGAAGCAATCTGGCAGGATGTCAGCCTGCTCAATCATGGCCTGGCCAGCAATCCCGTGATCTTTCGAGAACGAGAATAGCGGACCAAATATTTTCAATAACAACGGCGACAAAAAGACGCCGAATGAGGGAGGACAAAATGAATATACAGACCGGCAGACGGAGAGCGATGACAACGGCAAGCCTCGCCGCGATCATGGCGATGTCCTCACCGCTTCACGCCCAGCAAAGCTTCGATGACCGGGCACAGGACAATAACGGCGACGTGATCATTGTAACTGCCAATCGCCGCGAAGAATCGATCCAGGATGCGGCCATGTCGGTAACCGCTTTCGGTGGCGACGAACTGGCCAGCCGTTCGATCACCGCGATCGAGCAGGTCGGCGCGATCGCGCCGGGGGTTCAGATCGCGACCTATCAGGGCGACACATCCATTTTCATTCGTGGTATCGGGACGCCGACGATCATTGCGGGTACGGACAGCTCCACCGCAACCTATGTGGACGGTGTCTACATCAGTCGGCCGGCGGCAATCGGTCCGCTGTTTTTCGACATAGACCGGATCGAGGTGCTGCGCGGCCCGCAGGGCACGCTTTATGGCCGCAATGCGACTGGCGGAGCGGTTAATATTTTCACCAGTCGCCCAACGGAAGTTCTGGAAGGCAATCTGCAGCTGACTGTCGGCAATTATGACCGCTTTCGGGTCGCCGGCGCGTTGAGTGGTCCGCTCAGCGATTCCATTCGCGCGCGGCTGGCGTTCCAGTGGGAGGATCGCGATGGCTATGCGACCGTGACCCGGCCCGACAACAGCACCGAGAAGGTCGAAGACAAAGAAGATTATTCGGTTCGGCTCACCGTCGAAGCCGATCTCTCTCCCGATGCCATGCTCACGCTCACCGGCGACTATTACCGCGCGGATGACAAGGCCAATGCCTATTTCTACGCGAGTGCGGGCTATGCGGACGAAATCCCCGGCTGGTATGCAACGCGCGAAGGATCGCAGACCATTCCCTATTTCTTGATGAAAAATGCCGGTCGTGTTTCCGCACCGGCGTCGAGGAATATTTATGCCGATGTGCCCTATTTCAACAAGGTCGAGAACTGGGGTCTGGGTGCAACGCTGGACTGGGACATTGCCGACTATAATCTCAAAGTCATCGGCAGCTACCGGGATACCAATCCGGTTTCGCAGAATGAATTCGACCTGTCCGACGCCTTTGTCAATGTCGTCGGCCGCGAGGAGGACCACTGGCAATGGAGCGGCGAAGTGCAGCTGAGTTCACCGGTGGACAAGCCCTTTTCCTGGATTGCGGGTGCCTATTATTTCGAAGAGCGCAATATCATCGACAACGACATTTTCGGCAACTTCTGGGAGCCGATCCTGATCCAGGGCTTCATGGACCTGCAGGCAGCAGGCGTTCTGCCGCCCTTCCCGGTGGTCTTCCCCGAAACCGACCAATGCTGCGAACTGCATCTCAGCGGCGAGCAGGAGACCAAGGCCTGGGCCGCTTATCTCGATACGCAATGGGATGCGTCGGACCAAGTCACGGTCAGGCTGGGCGGACGATATAGCGAAGAACGGCGCGACGGGCGGCAGAATTTCGATCTGGTGATGCTGCCGGACATCCGCATTGCCCCGAACACGATATTCTTTCCCAATGCGATCAGCGAAGACCGCGCGGCGGCGCAGCCGGATCCCTTCGGCTTCATCATCGCCCCGGTCAACGGGCCGACGACCTTCCGCGCTTTCACGCCCAAGCTGGGAATTGATTTCAAACCGACAGATGATGTCCTGCTCTACGCGTCGGTGCAGCGCGGCTTCAAGAGCGGTGGCTATAATATCGGCAGCAGCCAGCGCGACCCGTTCGAACCGGAAAAAATCTGGTCCTATGAAATCGGCGTGAAGAGCGAGCTGATCGACCGGGCGCTGCTGCTCAACGCATCGGCCTTCTGGTACGACTATACCAACCTGCAGGCGCAGGACAGCGTCGGCAACCAGCCGATCATCCGCAATGTCGGCAAGGCGCGGGTGCGCGGCTTTGAAGTGGAAACGGTCGCCCGTCCCACGGACTTCCTGAGGCTGGAAGGCGCACTCACCCATGTCGATGCGCGATTTACCGAGGGCCAGCTGACCGAACCGCTGCGCCCTGCCCCGCTGTCGCAGGATCCCGGCTCGCTGCTGCGCTATCTCGACGGACTGCGGTTACCGCGCGCACCGCGCTAGATCG
>CAWUKF010000109.1:0-7942 GCA_963922745.1 uncultured Sphingomonadales bacterium | reverse complement strand
TGCCGATCGCGCGCCTGAAGACCGGGACCCCACCGCGGCTCGATGGCCGGACCATTGACTGGGCGGCGCTGCCCGAGCAGCCGTCCGATGATGATGGCTGGACCATGTCGCCACTGTCGAATGGTCGGCAGGTGCCGCAGACATTTTGTGCGGTCAGCCGGACCAGCGTCGAAACTCACGAGATCATTCGCGCTTCGCTCGATCGCTCGCCGCTGTTCAGTGGTGCGATCGGTGCGCAGGGGCCGCGTTACTGCCCTTCGATCGAGGACAAAATTCACCGCTTTGCCGATCGCGATTCGCACCAGGTGTTTCTCGAGCCCGAGGGTCTGGACACCAATCTGGTCTATCCGAACGGGATCAGTACGTCGTTACCCGCCGATGTCCAGCTTGCCTTCGTGCGCACCATGGAGGGTTTGGCGGGCGCCGAGATCCTGGTCCCGGGTTATGCGGTCGAATATGATCATATCGATCCGCGGGCGCTCGACCGGTCGCTGAAGGTACGTGATCTGGACGGCCTATATTGCGCCGGGCAGATCAACGGTACCACGGGCTATGAGGAAGCGGCGGCGCAGGGGCTGATAGCCGGTCTTGGTGCAGCCTGCGCTGTACAGGGCAGGGAAGCGCCGGTGCTGGACCGCGGCACCAGCTATATTGCGGTGATGATTGATGATCTGGTTCTGCAGGGTGTTACCGAGCCCTATCGGATGCTGACCGCGCGAGCGGAATATCGGCTGCGGTTACGGGCTGACAATGCATCGACCCGGCTGACGCCGATCGCACTGGATGCCGGATGCGTCTCCGAAGAGCGAAGCCGGTGGTTTGCCGAGCGGCAACAGGCGCGGGACTCGATCCTGTCCGCGCTGGACAGAGTGTGTACCAGCGAAGAGCTTGCGCGGGCAGGGATTGAGGTTCGCCGCGACGGGACCCGTCAGAGTCTGTTCGCCTGGCTCCGTTTTCCGAATATCTCGATCCGGTCACTGGAAGAATTGGAAGCATGTTTGCAGCATTGCGACGCCGAACTTCTCGCCGAGATCGAGGAGGACGCTCGTTATGCGCCCTATCTGGAACGGCAGGAATCGGAACTGCGGGATTTGCGTGCCAACGAGCAGATCGCACTGGGCGATGCGCTCGACTATGCTGCTATCGCCGGTTTGTCGAACGAGATGGTCGAACGGCTGACCCGGGCCAGACCCGATACGCTGGCTGCGGCTTCGCGGATCAGGGGCATTACGCCTGCGGCGCTGGCGGCGATATTGGTCCATGCCCGGCGGCGCGACGCAGGCTCTATCGCCGCATGACCGAGGAAGAGGCGCAGGTCTGGCTGCGCGCAGAATTTGATGTTTCACGTGAAACATGGGAGCGGCTGGAGCTGTTCATTGCGCTGCTCCGCGACGAAATGCAGCGGCAGAATCTGATATCCAGAGCGAGCGCTGATCTTCTGTGGAGCCGCCATATCGTCGATAGTGCCCAGCTGCTGCGCTATGCACCGGCGCCAAGCGGCGACAGAATCTGGCTGGATCTTGGTACTGGTGCGGGGTTTCCCGGTATGGTTGTCGCCATCCTGACATCCTACCGGGTAAAAATGGTCGAGTCGCGAAAGCGTCGGGTTGAGTTTCTGAATCAGGTGATCGAGCAGACAGCTATCGGCGATCATGCAATCGTGATCGGCGAGCGGCTCGAGAATATTGAAAGTATGCCGGCGGATGTCATCAGCGCCCGTGCTTTTGCGCCGCTCGATCGGCTCATCGCACTTTCGCACCGCTTTTCCACAGAAAATACGGTTTGGCTCTTACCTAAGGGTAAAAATGCGGTAAGGGAGTTGAAGGGCCTGTCGCCAAAACGGCAAAAAATGTTTCACGTGGAACATAGTTTGACCGATCCGGACGCCGGAATATTGGTGGGAAAGGGCTAGAAACAGGATTTCTAGGGTAGAACTGAGCATGGTTCGTATCGCAATAGCCAATCAGAAGGGCGGTGTGGGCAAGACCACAACGGCAATCAACATGGCCACCGCACTGGCCGCCAGCGGCTGGAAAGTGCTGCTGATCGACTTGGACCCGCAGGGCAACGCGTCCACTGGCCTTGGTCTTTCCCAGGGCGATCGTGTCAACAGTAGCTATGATCTGCTGATCAACGACCTTCCTTTGTCCGACTGCATCAATCAGACCCGGGTGCCGGGATTGGAGATTGTTCCGGCTACGGTCGATCTGTCCGGTGCCGAAGTCGAACTGGTCGAGTTCGAGGAACGCACACATCGTCTCAAAAAGGCGCTGGATGCTGCGGATAACCGGCGCTGGGACATCATTTTGATCGACTGTCCTCCGTCGCTGGGGCTGCTTACCCTCAATGCGATGGTCGCCGTCGAATCACTGCTGGTGCCGCTGCAATGTGAATTTTTTGCGCTCGAGGGTCTGAGCCAGTTGCTCCAGACCGTTGAGCGGATCCGCGCCCGCTTCAACCGCCAGCTTTCGGTGATGGGCGTGGTCCTGACCATGTATGACCGGCGCAACAAATTGACCGAACAGGTCTCCGACGATGTCCGGGCCTGCCTTGGCGATGTTGTCTTCGATACGGTCATTCCGCGCAATGTCCGTCTGTCGGAAGCACCGAGCCATGGCTTGCCGGCGCTGATCTACGATCATCGCTGCAGTGGTTCGGCTGCCTATATCGATCTCGCCCGTGAACTGATCGGACGGCTGCCCGACCGCAAGGTGGCTGCTTGATGGCCGAAGACCAGAGCGTCAGTGAAACGGGCAAGCGGCCGCCGAAGCGCGCAACCGGTCTGGGCAGGGGGCTGAACAGCCTGTTCGGTGAAATCCAGCGCGAAGAGCCGATCATCACCAGCGAACCGGACGAGAATGACGGGGGTGCGACGGCGACCATCATCGATGGCCTGCGATCAATCGCGGTTTCTGAAATCCGGCCCAACCCCGACCAGCCGCGGCAGCATTTCGATTCCGATGCGCTCGACGAACTGGCAAACAGCATGCGTCAGCGAGGCGTGATCCAGCCCATCGTCGTGCGACCGCATGGCAAGAATTTCCAGATTGTTGCCGGTGAACGGCGCTGGCGCGCGGCCCAGCGCGCCCGTCTGCACCAGATTCCGGCGGTCGTCCGCAACCTTAGCGACGAAGAAACGCTGGAAATCGCGATCGTCGAGAATGTTCAGCGCAGGGACCTGAACGTCATCGAGGAAGCGGAGGCCTATGCACGGCTGAGCCAGGATTTCGGCCACAGCCAGTCGCGGCTGGCCGAAATTGTCGGCAAGTCGCGCAGCCATATTGCCAATCTGATGCGACTGCTGGACTTGCCGGAACGGGTGAAGGCGCTGGTCATCGAGGACAAGCTGTCCATGGGCCATGCACGGGCGCTGATCAACGCGCCCGATGCCGAAGAACTTGCGCCCCAGATCGTCGAGAAGGGATTGTCCGTGCGCGACGTCGAACGTCTGGTGCGCAAATCCCTGGCCAGTAAAAAGCCGTCGTCAGCAAAGAAGCCGGGATTTCTGTCAGAAGCGGATGCCGATATCCAGGCGCTGGAAACGCATCTCGGTGACCTGCTGGGGCTGAAGGTGAAAATTCAGCCGGACGGGCAGGGCGGCACCATGGCGATCGACTATGCAAATCTCGATCAGCTCGACCTGATTTGCCAGCGGCTGACCGGCGAACATATCTAGGCCGAGCGGGCCAACAATAGGCAGATGGCCGTCGAACGGCTCGTCATCTCCGCCAAAGTGACGTAAATAATCGTTATATAACAGTGTCTTACCGGGTTAATGCGAAATTAACCATGACTGGCAGCAAAGGTTTATCCTTTCCCGCAGATAAGCGCTGTTGAATGGCGATACAGGCGATAGCGGGCCAGTGGGTTTGGCCTGACTACACCGCATGTATCCCTTCGATCACGTAACGAAAAATAGGGACCAGTAACTATGTCAAAATTCGTCAAGGCCGCTTTGGCCTCCTCCGTGCTTGTGGCTTCCGTCATGGGTGCAACTGCTGCACGCGCCGATACCGCTACCGCCGACGCCCGCGCCAACATCCTGCAACAGGTTACCGTCAATTCCGATGGCAGCGCGCTTGATTTCGGTACGATCGTTACCGGTGCCGCCGCCTCGACCGTCAGCGTCAGCGCCGGTGGCCGTTCATGCGGCGCAGGGCTGGTTTGCTCAGGCACCACATCCGCAGCAGGCTTTGATGTTACCGGAACGGCCGGCGAAACGGTGAGCGTTGCGTCCGATCCGACGGTCACGCTGACCAGCGGCACCAACAGCATGACCGCCAATATCGTCGCCAGCGTTTCGACGCTGACACTGACCGGCGGTACCGGCTCCTTCAACGTGGGCGGATTGCTCAACGTTGGCGCCAACCAGGCGGATGGTGCCTATCAAGGTACGTTCAACGTCACCGTCAACTACAATTAATCTCTGATCGGCGGCCCTTGGTGGCCGCTGACCCGAAAGGGGCAGGACCCGCTCGTGACCGCAGTCGCGAGCGGGTCTTCTGTTGTGTGCGCGAAACGCACCGGCAACGCCGTTAAATCCGTCATGGTTAGCGCTTTGGTAACCCTCTTTATCCATAAGAGGAGTCGGGACCAGGCGCGAAAAAAAATCGCCTTATCCGTGCAATATGACCAGTAAAGACGGAGACTATAATGACCAACCAGGCTTTCAGGGCTTTAAAGTCCTGTTGCATAGGGCTGACCAGCCTTGCAACGGCGATGATGATAACAACCACACCAGCACAAGCCGCAGGCGATCTTCTCGTCGCCCCGACGCGAGTGGTGCTCGACGGTGACCGCGGCACCGAAGTGATCTTGAACAATATCGGTTCGGAAACGGCCACCTACCGCATTTCGCTGGAATTGCGCCGGATGACACCGGACGGGCGGCTGGAAGAGGTTAGCGAGGACGAGGCCAATGCGATCGAGCAGGCGGCGAAGTCCATGATCCGCTATGCGCCGCGCCGGGTCACCCTGCCGCCGAACCAGCCGCAAGCGATCCGGCTCGGCGTTCGCGCGCCAGAAGGCCTGGCTGACGGCGAATACCGGGTGCATCTGCTGTTCCGGGCGATCCCGGAAGCGCGCTCGGTGACCGACCGCGAAGTCCCCGAAGGCGGATTCACGATCGCGCTGACCCCGATCTATGGTGTCACCATCCCGATCATCGTTCGCTACGGCAATCTGCAGGCAACCGCAGCCATCGCCAACGGCCGCATGGAAAAGGATGCCGACGGGCAATCCTTCGCCTTCGACCTTAGCCGGACCGGCGACCGGTCGACCTATGGCGAGATCCGTATCACCAAGCCGGGACTCAGCGAACCGGTGATGGTGGCGCGCGGCATCGCCGTCTATCCGGAGGTGACAAAGAGAACCGTCACGCTGCCGGTACCGCCGGAAATCGCGGCCCAGATCAACGGGCCGATCTCGGTTGCCTATTATGAGTCAGCCAATGATGGCGGTGCGCTTATCGCCAAAACCGATATGACCATAAGATAAGACCTATCGATCAATGACTTGGGGCGGCACCACGCCGCCAAACAGTCATGATGTGGGACATGGGACAGCGACAGAATATGATGGGCCACGGCATCCGTGCGTTGGCCAGGGCCGCGGGGATCATTGCGATCTCGGCGGCTTCGCTGTTTCTGGCGACACCCGCTGCCGCGGCTGATGGCTGGTCGGCCAGCGATGACGATGCCCTGCTGTTCGACCTTCGGTCGGGCAACTATCGTCTCGGCAACGGCGTCAGGGGCTATCAGACCGATTCCGGCATCTGCGTCGACCTTGCCGACATGATCATCGCCCTGGATATTCCGCTCAGGCTTGACAAAAAGTCGCGCCGCGCAACTGGCTGGGTCTTTTCGGAGGGCCAGACGTTGACCATCGACCGCGATGGCCAGGCGATCGAAAAGGCTAGCGGCCGCAGAAAACTGCTGCCCGGTCAGATATATGACGTGCCCGAAGGCTGGTGCGTGGATGTAGAAAGCCTGTCGAACTGGCTGGATGTCGATCTGACGCCCGACCTTTCCAATGCGTTGCTGACCATCACGTCGGAGACCCAGTTGCCCTTCGAACGGGCGCTGGCGCGCAAGGAACAGGCGGCAAAAATCCGCCCGCGCAAAAGTTTCGACCTTTCGGCGCTTCCGCAATCATCGGAACCCTATAAATTCTGGCGGACCCCATCGGTGGATGCGGTGGTGTCTGCCGGAGGGCTCAAGGACAAGCGATCCGGGACGCAGTTTGACTTGCGCTACGAGCTCTACGCATCCGGCGAAGTTGGCCGGGCCAGCTTTGACGCTCGGCTATCCTCCGACAACAGGGGCGTGCCGGAAAATCTGCGGCTTCGTGCCTATCGCACGGACCCGGCGGGAGAATTGCTGGGCCCCTTGCGCGCCACCCATTTTGCCCTGGGCGATGTTTCGACCTTTTCGACCCCGCTGGTTTCGCAATCGGTTGCCGGTCGCGGGGCGCTGGTCACCAATCGCCCGGTCGAGCGACCGGAAGCCTTCGACCGCACCAGTTTTCGCGGTGAGCTGCCGAGCGGCTGGGATGCGGAACTCTATCGCAACGATCAGCTCCTGGCCTTTGCCGAGAACCGGACCGACGGCCGCTTCGAATTTATCGATGTACCGCTTCTTTATGGGCAAAATCGATTCGAGATCGTGCTCTACGGGCCGCAAGGACAAATTCGGCGCGATATCAAGGTCATTCCGGTCGGCCTGGACTCAATTCCGCCGCGCAAGACCTATTATTGGGCCGGAATCCACGAAGCCGGGGAGGATCTTGTCCGGCTCGGCGCGCGGCTGCCGATCCGCCAGGGCGGGTGGCGCGGTGGTGTCGGACTGGAACGCGGCGTGAATGCCAAGACATCGGTCGCGGCATCGCTGTTCAGCCTGCAAATCGATGGCGACCGCCATGACTATCTGGAAGGATCGGTCCGCCGGGCCGTGGGACCGACCCTGGTCGAGCTGTCGGCAGCCTCGAATCTGGACGGCGGCATGGCCTTTCGCGGCCAATTGCTGGGCCAGCTGGGCAACAGCTATGTCACCGCCGAATCGGTCTGGGCGCGGGGCGGCTTTGTGTCCGACCAGGTTGAGGAAAATGTCCAGTCACGGCACAGTCTTGCGGTAGACCATGGTTTCAAGATTGGCGGCAAAGCGGTTCCTTTCCATATTGATGCGCAATATGAAACGCGCAGGGACGGCCGCGATAGTCTCGACATCACCGGTCGCATGTCGCTCAACCTCAACCGGTTGTCGCTGACCGGCGAACTCAACTGGGAGAAGAGATTCAGCGATATCGGGCCGGACCCGCCCGACAGGCTTGGCGCACGGCTGCTGGCCAATGGCCGGATCGGGAAGGTGCGGTTGCGCGGCGAGGCAATTTACCGGCTGGCGCCGGAAAAACGGTTTGAAAGGGTCAATTTCACCGGCGAGTGGCGCGCTGGCGAACGATCTGACTGGCGCGCGGAACTGGGCTATGATGCGGGGCTGAAACGGGGGCGGGCCGGTATCGGCATCATTCGCCGATTCGAGCGCTTTTCGCTGACGGCGAGCGCCGAAGCCGCGTCCGACGGGTCGGTTGCCGCCGGCTTCAACCTTGCGTTCAGCCTTGGCCCCGATCCGAGAAATGGAAAATTTCGCTTTTCAAACAACAAGTTGGCTAATAATGGCCAGGCGCTGGCGATCGTCTATCATGACGACAACCGGGACGGCATTCGACAGCCGGGAGAGCGGCTCGCCGAACATGTCGAACTGACTGCGGGGCAAACGGTGGCGGTTACCGCCACCGATGCCAATGGTCGCGCGGTGATCGACAATCTGCAGCCGTTCCGCCCGGTCCTGATCGGGATCGACACCAGCAGCCTGCCCAGCCCCTATGTCCAGCCTGCCCTGCCCGGCGTGGTGATTACGCCGCGTCCGGGCGTGGCGATGACGGTGGA
>CAWUKF010000108.1:0-7968 GCA_963922745.1 uncultured Sphingomonadales bacterium | reverse complement strand
GCGGGCGCATCCGCGCCCTTGGCTTTCGCGCCATAAGGCGCGGCGGCCGGTCGGCCTTGCCTCCGCTTCGCGTCGGATCACCTCTTCCCATGATAGCCAATGCCCAACCGAGCAAAGCGAGGCAAGCGCGACGGCGCGCCGGGCGATAGCCCGCCCCGTCGGAGGCGTTCGCGCAGCGAACTGCCGCGAGACATAAAAAGGCGCGGATGCGCCCGTCCGGCGACTGAGGTTAAATAAAGATTCCCCGTCGGAGGCGTGAGCGCAGCGAACTGCCGCGAGACATAAAATATGCGCCCGGCGACTGAGGCAAATAGAAAAGCTTCACGCCGGCAAACTGAATATGACCCTGTGATCGGGTTCACAACGGCGACAGGAAAACTATATTAATGGTGTAACCAACAGGCGGGACGGTGCGAACCCCTATCAGACCCCCAAGGAACAGAAGATGATGAAATTTTTGAAATCGGATTTGACCTACAGCCTCGGCGGCGGCTTTATCGCCGGTGCCCTGATGCTGTTCCTTATGCAGCCCGCCGATCAGCGGCCGGACCTTGGTAGCGACCTGTCGTCTACCGTTAGCGCCGCCAGCCAGTTGCTGAGCAAGACATGATGAATCCGATTCTCTCCAGAACCGTCGCATTCGGCTTTGCTGTTGCTGCTTTTGGCGCGATGTGGGCCGGCGTCCAGTCGAGTGGTAGCGGGGACCAGACCTCCGGCATTGCCTTCGTCGGCGAAGCCCGCGCCGCTGAGAAGGCGACGATCATCCCGAAACCGCGGCTCGACGCCAAGGAAAGCGGCAAGCGCGCCGTGGCGATTTTTGCCGGCGGCTGCTTCTGGGGCGTCGAAGGTGTGTTCGAACATACCAAGGGCGTGATCAGCGCCTCGTCCGGCTATCATGGCGGCAGCAAGCGCAGCGCTTCCTATGATGTCGTCAGTTCGGGAGTGACCGACCATGCGGAGGCCGTGCGGGTGGTCTATGATCCGAGTCAGGTCAGCTATGGCCAGCTGATGCAGATATTCTTCTCGGTCGTCGCCGACCCCACGATGCTCAACGCCCAGGGTCCGGACCGCGGCAAACAGTATCGCAGCGCGCTGGTGCCGATGAACGCGGCCCAGGCAAAGGCGGCCCGCGCCTATATCGCGCAGCTGTCGAAGGGACATTATTGGAAGCAGCCGATCGTGACCCGGATCGAACCCTACAAGGCTTTCTACCCCGCCGAGGCCTATCATCAGGATTTCCTGCAGAACCATCCGCGTCAGGGTTATATCGTTCGCTGGGACATGCCCAAGATCGCCAATCTGAAGCGATATTTCCCGGGCCAGTATCGGGCCAAACCGGTAACTTGAGACAGGCCGCGGTTTAACCCGCTGTTAGCTTCGCCCTGCTATACCGGCAGGACAACAGCAGAGGGCCCCATGGTAAACCACGAGTTTGAACTCCTGATCGCAATCGCCGCGCTGGTGGTCGGTTGCGCATTTTTGTGGATTGCCCGAATCGACGCCCGCTAGGGCGAGGCGTTATTTCGGGCTGAGCACCATCAGCATCTGACGGCCTTCCAGCTTCGGATAGGCCTCGACCTTCGCGGTTTCCTTCATGTCTTCCTGCACCCGGACGAGCAGTGCCATGCCGAGCTGCTGGTGCGACATTTCGCGACCGCGGAAGCGAAGGGTGACCTTCACCTTGTCGCCATTGTCGATGAACTTGTTCACATTGCGCATCTTCACGTCATAATCATGATCGTCGATATTCGGACGCATCTTGATTTCCTTGACGTCCTGAACCTTCTGCGTCTTGCGCGCGGCATTGGCCTTTTTCTGGGCCTCATACTTGAACTTGCCGACGTCGAGATATTTCGCAACCGGTGGCTGCGCGTTCGGAGAGACCTCGACCAGATCGAGGCCAACTTCTGCTGCTCGCTCGATCGCTTCCCTTGTGTTCATCACGCCAAGGTTTTCGCCCTTGTCGTCGATGACCCTTACGGTGTCGGAAATGATCAGATCGTTGAATCGCGGGCCACCTTTTACGGGTGGCGTGGGGCGGCGAGGGGGTGCAGCTATGTTAAATACTCCTGAGTGATCGGTTATGCTGGCTCATTAGCCGCAAAGCTTACGGGAATAAAGCCTTCTTGATAGCGAAAGAGATATAAGCCCCGTCAGCCGTGGTGCGAATGCAACAGCCTGATCATTATATCGTTATTGCGCGGTCGATTTCAAGTCCGGCGCCAGCGCCTCTTTCTGCAACATCGCGACGACTTCATCGAGCGTCAGAAACTCCTGTTCCTTCTGGCCCAGCCGGCGCAGGGCGACCTTGCCTTCTTCCGCCTCGCGCATGCCGACGACCAGGATATTGGGCACCTTGCCGACCGAATGCTCGCGCACCTTGTAGTTGATCTTCTCGTTGCGCAGATCGGCCTCGACGCGCAGTCCGGCCGCCTTCAGCCTTTCGGTCACCTCTTCCGCATAGGCATTGGCATCGGTCACGATGGTCGCGACCACGGCCTGAGTCGGCGCCAGCCAGAGCGGCAGCTTGCCGGCATAATGTTCGATCAATATGCCAATGAAGCGCTCGAACGTACCGAGAATCGCGCGGTGCAGCATGACCGGGCGATGGCGGGCACCGTCCTCGGCGATATAGCTGGCGTCGAGCCGTTCGGGTAATACGGTGTCGGCCTGGATCGTGCCGACCTGCCAGGTGCGGCCAATCGCATCGGTCAGATGGAATTCGAGTTTTGGCGCGTAGAAAGCGCCTTCGCCGGGCAGCTCTTCCCAGCCATAGGCTTCGGTGGCACGACCGGCCTTGGCGACCGCGTCGCGCAGGATCTGTTCGGACTTGTCCCATTCCTCGTCCGAGCCGAAGCGCTGGTCGGGGCGCAGCGCCAGCTTGATCTGGTAATCGGCGAAGCCGAGGTCGCGATAGACCGCGTCGAGCAGGTCGCAGAAGGCGACGATCTCGTCGGTCAGCTGGTCTTCGCGGCAGAAGATATGGGCGTCGTCCTGGGTGAACTGGCGGACGCGGAGCAGGCCGTGCAGCGCGCCATGCGGCTCGTTGCGGTGACAGCAGCCGAATTCCGCCATCCGGATCGGCAGGTCGCGGTAGCTCTTGATGCCCTGCTTGAACACCAGCACATGGGCCGGGCAGTTCATCGGCTTCATCGCCATCATGCCGGCGGTGCCGGTGACAACGGGCCCGTCGCCCTCGGCATCGGGAACCTCGTCCGGGACGGCGAACATATTCTCGCTATATTTGCCCCAGTGGCCGGATTTCTCCCACTGGTTGACGTCCATCAGCTGCGGCGTCTTGATTTCGTCATAGCCGGCCCGGTCGAGCTGGCGGCGCATATAGCGTTCCAGCTCGCGCCAGATGAAATAGCCCTTGGGATGCCAGAAGCAGGAGCCCTGCGCCTCGTGCTGGAAGTGGAACAGGTCCATTTCCTGGCCGAGCTTGCGATGGTCGCGCTTGGCCGCTTCTTCCAGCCGCATGAGATGGGCATTGAGCTGTTTCTTGTTGAGCCAGCCGGTGCCGTAGATGCGCGACAGCTGCGGGTTGCGCTGGTCGCCGCGCCAATAGGCACCCGACACGCGCATCAGCTTGAAGGCCTGCGGGTCGAGCTTGCCGGTCGAGGCCAGATGCGGCCCGCGGCACATGTCCATCCAGTCGTCACCGGACCAGTAGACGGTGATCTCGTCGCCTTCCGGCAGCTCGGCGGCCCATTCGGCCTTGAACGTCTCGCCGTCCTTCTGCCAGCGGGCGATCAGATCATCGCGGTCCCAGACCTCGCGGCGCAGCGGCTTGTCGGCGGCGATGATCCGCTTCATTTCGTCTTCGATGCGGGGCAGATCCTCGTCGGTGAACGGGTCACCGGCGGGCGCGAAGTCGTAGTAGAAGCCGTCGTCGGTCGACGGACCAAAGGTGATCTGGGTGCCGGGGAAGAGGTTCTGCACCGCTTCGGCCAGCACATGGGCATAGTCGTGGCGGGCCAGTTCCAGCGCGTCTTCCTCGTCGCGCGCGGTGACCAGAGCGAGATCGGTATCCTGTTCCAGCGGGCGCATGATGTCGCGCAGTTCGCCATCAATCTTTGCGGCGAGCGCCGCCTTGGCGAGACCCGGCCCGATATCGGCGGCGATCTGTGCCGGCGTGGTGCCCGTCGCCACTTCGCGCATGCTGCCATCGGGAAGGGTGATTTTGATCATCTCGGTCATGGGCTCAGGTCATCTCAAAGTTTGTCATAGTTCGGGCCAAGGAAGTCTGCACATCGGCCATCATCGGGTCGAGTTTGACTTAGTCTTTTGGGGTTTCAAGTCAACCAAATCAGATGGAGGTGGATGGTGGAAAGGAAAGTTATGGCGACATTATGTAATGGACACTTGACTCCTGATCGCGAATCGGTCAGTAAAGTCAAGGAAGCATGACATAATGTCCATGTCGCTTGATGGAGAAAGATGATGAGAATGAAACGCTGTTCTGGCCGGGCGATGACACCCAATGAAATGATCGCGATGTGGGCGGCGCTGGTCGTCCTGTTTCTGGGAGCCATGTGAGCGCGATGGAACAGCAGCGAAGCAATGGCCTGTGGCAACGCCTGTGCCGATGGGTCAGGCCGGACTGGCTCTTCGGCGTCCTGCTGGTCGTCAGCGTCATTTTGCTGGTGCTCGGGGGGCTGAAAGCCGAAGCCAGCCAGTTTGTGCCGCCGCCGCTCTTTCCGAAACTGGCCTTGCTGGTCGGCGCCATGGTGCTGCTTTCGGCCATGGCTACGGTCGGCGCCGGGATCGATCGCAGGCGTCTGGATGACTATATGTTCCAGATGGTCGCCAACGGGGCGGTGATCGGGATAGTCACGACACTGTTCGTGAATATGATATGGAATATTGGCTCCGGCATCCTGCCTCCGATCACCGGAGATGACCTGATCGCGGTGATGATCGGCAGCTGGAGTCTCGGCTATTTTTTCTACCGCTGGCGCGGACTCAATTCATGAAGAACCGGCTCAAGGTGCTGCGCGCGGAGCGCGACTGGTCGCAGGCGGATCTGGCGGAGCGGCTCAAGGTTTCGCGGCAAAGCGTCAATGCCATTGAAACCGGCAAATATGACCCGTCGCTGCCGCTGGCGTTCAAGATTGCCGGCCTGTTCGAGATGACGATCGAGGAGATTTTTCTGCCCGGCTGACGGCCTGCAATAATTTTCGTGCGCTGCGGTCAAACTTGTTTTAGGTTCTGCGGATGTCGAACCGTGCGAACGTGTGGCTCATCGATGGCAAAAGTGCCCTGAAACGGCAGGTCCGGATCGAAGTTTTCGGCAAGACCTTCATGCTCTACGAACAGCAATGGCGGAGCGAGACCTATTTTTTCGGCGATCTCGTGTATCGCGGCAAGGAAGGGGAATCCCACGTCTTCGGCCTGGAGGATGGCATCAAGGACCGTCCGAAATGGAAGCTGGGTTTCAAGGGCGATATTCCCCCCGAACTTTCGGCGCTGCTTCCTCAGCCCAAGCAGCCTTTGCTTTCCAATATCGGGATGCTGATCATTGCATTTCTGTGTCTGGGCATAGTCTATTTTGCAGCCACCTGATGGGTGGTGCAGTCGCCGGCGCGCTTGCGCAGGCACTTGTCCATCTGCTGAACCATATGCCCTCGACACAGGTTGTTGAGGTAGTGCTCGCGCGTCAACGTGCCTTCTCATCGGTTGATTTTGAAGTATAGGGCGGGAGACGAACCCCGCCTTCGCGGGGGCACAATTGGATGATTATATGGAAGACGACATTCATTATCTTGACCGACCGGGCGGCGCGTCGCTGGCCTATTGCTATACGCCGCCCAAGCCGGGCGTGAAGGGGACCACGCTGGTCTTTCTGCCCGGCTATATGTCGGATATGGAAGGCGGCAAGGCGCTGGCGCTGGATGCCTGGGCCAAGCAGCAGGGTCGGGCGATGCTGCGGTTCGACTATGCCGGTTGTGGGGCCAGCGGCGGAGCATTCGAGAGCCAGGGCCTGACCGACTGGCGCGAGGATGCACTGTTTCTGATCGACAAGGTGACCTCCGGTTCGATTACTTTGGTCGGTTCGTCTATGGGTGGCTGGCTGATGCTGCTGGTGGCGCTGTCGCGTCCGATGCGGATAAAAAATCTGGTCGGTATCGCTGCCGCGCCCGATTTTACCGACTGGGGTTTCACCCAGGAGCAGAAAATGACCATATTGCGCGAAGGCAAGCTGGAAGAGGAAAGCGAATATTCCGAAGATCCTTATGTGACGACCCAGATTTTCTGGCAGTCGGGCGAGTCCAGCCGCCTGCTCCACAAGGAAATTGCCATTGATGGCGCGGTGCGGCTGCTGCACGGGCAAAAGGACACGGACGTGCCCTGGGAATACAGCCTGGAGACGGCCAAGAAAATTCGTTCAGATGATGTGCAGGTGCATCTGGTAAAAGATGGCGATCATCGCCTGTCGAGGGACGAGGATATTGCCCTGCTGATCGACGTGGTCTCCCGGCTGGGCTGAACCCCGGCTTATCCCTATAGTCTTGAACGGACATTTGTTTCATGATCTCGTCACTACTCCTGCCGCTGTTGATGCAATCGGCCACCCCCTATGGATCCCCGATAGACCCGGTGCTGCGACCCTCGGAGCCCAAGAGCGAACCGGTGGCTGCGCCGCCTTCGCCCGAACCTGCGAGCCCGTTGGACATCCGCTTCAACCAGTGCGTCGACCAGGCCTCGGAGAATCCTGACAGCGGGCTGCTGACCGCGAACAAGTGGCAGATCGAGGGGGGCGGATATCTGGCCCGCAATTGCCTCGGCTTTGCCTATGCGGAACTGCAGGACTGGGCCAAGGCGGTCCCCGAATTCACGCAGTCGGCACAGGGTGCGCAAGCCGCGGGCGACGACCGGGCTGCAATTTTCTGGTCACAGGCAGGCAACGCTGCGCTGGCCCATGGCGACCATAGCTCGGCGCTGGAATATTTCGCTGCCGCGCTGGCGCAAAACACGCTTGACGATCTGCTCAAGGGTGAAGTGCATCTGGACATGGCACGGGTATTTGTAGCCCAGGAAAATTATGACCAGGCGAAGAAGGAATTCGCCGTCGTGCACGAACTCGTCCCGGAAGACCCGCTGGGATGGTTGCTGTCAGCCACGCTGGCGCGGCGGATGGGTGATCTTGTCCAAGCCAAATCGGATATCGCGGTCGCTGCCAAGCTGGCGGGTGCCGATCCGGCGGTCGCGCTGGAAGCCGGGAATATCGCCTATGAAGCCGGCGACACGCTGAATGCGAAAAGCAATTGGGAGCAGGCGGTCAAATTCGGCACCGACAGCCCGTCTGCCAAAGTCGCGACCCGGTACTTGTCGCAGCTGGTGACCAGCGTCGAGGAATAGAGTGTCCGCGACGCCGGCCGTCTAGCCCGTCTTACTCCAGATAGAAGTTCACCGTCGTCACCACGCGCACCTTTTTATAGGGCGTGTCGGTAACGCCATAGCCGCCGGCGTCACCGTCGCGACTGTCGATGCTGAAATAGCCCTGGGTCGCGGACTTGATCCCGCCAACATCGGTGCCGCTGTCTTCCGCGAACTGTTCGGCGGACTTGCGAGCGTCTTTGGTGGCTTCGGCCACCATTTCCGGCTTGATCTTGTCGAGCTTGGTGAAGGTATAGCTCATGCCCGAGCCGTCTTCGAGCACCACGCCCCGGCGGACCAGGTCGAACTGCCGGGCGACCGCGGCCTGGGCCTTGTCGATATCATCGGTGCGCAGGCTGAGCCGCTGGCGGATGGTATATTGGGGAATGCCGTTGTTGCTATACTGGTTCACGTTCGCGCCGGTCGGCTTGAGCGCATCTGCCTTGAACCCGAGCTCCTTGAAAAAGGCCGTAATGGCGGTCGTGTCGCGGTCGATATCGGCCTGCGCGCTTTGCAGGTCGGTCGACTGTGCGCTGTAGGCAATGGTCCAGGTCGCGAGATCAGCGGTCACATCGCGCTCGGCGAGCC
>CAWUKF010000107.1:0-8109 GCA_963922745.1 uncultured Sphingomonadales bacterium | reverse complement strand
TCGGTCCAGTGGCGGAAGGCGATATCGTCGCCCAGCAGCCGCTGATAGGCGGCGCGGGCCGGGCCGAGATCCTCGAAATAGTCGGGGGCCGCCGTCAATATGCAGATTTGGGTCAAGTCGCTGGCTTAGCCGACGACATCGCGGACGACGGCGGTGCCGGCTTTGCGCTGCTGTTTGAGTTCTGCTTTCAGCTTTGCCGGATCGCGGGCAAAGACAAAGCCGAAGCTGACGCCGCCGTGTTTGCCGATGGTCGCATGGTGCAGCTTGTGCGCCTGGACCAGCCGCTTGGCATAGCCGCCACGCGGGACGTATTTAAAGTAACGCTGATGCACCAGGCCGTCATGGACCAGGGTGTAGATAATGCCGTAGAACATTATGCCGAGACCGACCCAGGTGCCGGGCTCCCAATAATGTTCGCCCATGATCAGCGGACTGCCAATGGCGAACATCGAAATGCTCATCACCGCGCCGACGATGCCGTAAAGGTCGTTTTTCTCGAGGCGCTTGTCATGCGGCTCGTGATGGTCGCGGTGCCAGCCCCAGCCGAAGCCGTGCATGATATATTTGTGGCTCGCCCATGCGACAAACTCCATCGCGAGGACGGAGGCTAATATGGTGGCAATGATGGCGAAGAGGCTCATAGCGCGAAGATAGGCACTTTTGATTGGCATTTGAAGCCAGTTCTGACTTGCACCGGCAATTGATCTGTCTAAACGAAACCCCATATCGGAAAAACAGGATATTATGAGCAAAGCAAAGACCCTCTACGAGAAAATCTGGGACGCCCATGTTGTGGACCAGCGGGATGACGGCACGGCGCTGATCTATATTGACCGGCATCTGGTGCACGAGGTTACCAGCCCGCAGGCTTTTGAAGGCTTGCGCAAGGCCGGGCGCAAGGTGCGGCGGCCGGATCTGACGCTGGCGGTGCCCGATCACAATCTGCCGACCACGGCGCGGCTGGATGCCGAGGGCAACAAGATTCCGATCGCCGATCCGCAAAGCGCGGCGCAGCTGGAGGCGCTGGAAGCCAATGCGCCAGCCTTCGGCATCAAATATATCGGTGCCAGCGACATCAATCAGGGCATCGTCCATGTGATTGGGCCGGAGCAGGGCTTTACCCTGCCAGGCACGACCATGGTGTGCGGCGACAGCCATACCGCAGCGCACGGGGCGCTGGGATCGCTTGCCTTTGGCATTGGCACCAGCGAGGTCGAGCATGTGCTGGCGACGCAGACGCTGCAGTTGACCCGCTCGAAATCTATGGAAATTCGCGTCGAAGGCCTGCTTGGTCCGGGCATCAGCCCGAAGGATCTGATCTTGCATATCATTGGCGTGATCGGCACCGCCGGCGGCACCGGCCATGTCATCGAATATCGTGGCGAAGTGTTCGAGCAGATGTCGATCGAGGGCCGTCTCACCGTGTCCAACATGTCGATCGAGGCGGGCGCACGCGCCGGCCTGATCGCGCCCGATGACAAGACCTATGCCTATCTGGAGGGCCGTCCGATGGCGCCGAAGGGCGCGGACTGGGACGCCGCTGTGGCTTATTGGAAGACACTGCCGACCGACGAAGGCGCGACTTTCGACAAGAGCGTGACGATCAACGCCGCCGATGTTGCGCCGACCGTGACCTGGGGTACCAGCCCCGAGGATGTGGTTCCGGTGAGCGGCACGGTGCCGACGCCGGAAAGCTATGCCGATCCGTCGAAGCAGGATGCTGCGCGCAAGTCGCTGGATTATATGGGGCTGGAAGCCGGGCAGGCGCTGCGCGACGTGATGGTGGAAAATATCTTCATCGGCAGTTGCACTAACAGCCGGATTGAGGATCTGCGGGCCGCCGCCGAAATTCTCGACGGTCGCAAGAAGGCGGACAATGTCAAATGGGCAATCGTCGTGCCGGGCTCCGGGCTGGTCAAGGCGCAGGCCGAAGCCGAGGGACTGGACCGGATTTTCACCAATGCCGGATTTGAATGGCGCGAGCCCGGCTGCTCCGCCTGTCTCGGCATGAATCCCGACAAGGTGCCGGCGGGCGAACGCTGCGCATCCACTTCCAATCGCAATTTTGTCGGCAGGCAGGGACCGGGTGCCAGAACGCATCTGATGTCCCCCGCCATGGCTGCGGCCGCAGCCGTGACCGGCAGGCTGACCGACGTGCGAGAACTGACAAGATAAGAGGTTGATATGAGCGACGACAAGAAAAGCGACAAGGCATCCGATCCGCAGACGGGTCAGGACAAGGCCGCCAAGAGCCGCGAGTCCGGATCATGGTCGACCGGCGCCAAGGTCGGCGCGGCGATCGGCTCTGCAGCGGTAGCGGCGGCCCTGCTCTATGCCGGGCGGCACCAGATGCGAAAGCATGACGATTTCAAGCCGGTGAAGGACAAGCCGCTGCCGAAATATGAAAACGAGCCCGACTATGATTATGATGACGGCGACGATGACGCTTTTGACGCCAAAAGCGAAGAGGAATAGGGATGGAACCGGTCAAGCGGGTTGAAGGCCGCGCCATTCCTTTCGGTCGGAAAAATGTCGATACCGATGTGATCATTTCGGCCAAATGGCTGAAAACGGTGACGCGGGAAGGCCTCGGCGCGGGGGCTTTTGAATCGATCCGGTCGCAGGAAGGCAATATTTTCGACGATCCTGAATATGCCGGCGCGTCGATCCTGATTGCCGGCGATAATTTCGGCTGCGGATCAAGCCGGGAACATGCCGCCTGGGCGCTCGACGACATGGGGATCAAGGCGGTGATTGCGCCGAGTTTCTCGGACATATTTTCTGGCAATGCGTTCAAGAATGGCCTGCTGGCCATCGCCCTGCCCCAGGATGCGATCAACCGGCTGATGGAGGTCGCAAAGACCGATCCGATCACCGTCGACATGGAAAGCATGAGCGTCACCACGCCGTTTCAGGATCGCTTTCCGTTCGAGATGGACGCATTCCGACACCAGTGCCTGGTCGAAGGTCTGGACGAAATTGACCTGACAATGGCGAAGGCCGATGCCATAAAGCGGCACGAAATGAACCGTGATTCTGCGCAGCCATGGCTCAAGCCGGTTGTGGCCTAGAATCCAAAAATAATTCCAGGGAAGGGAATGATATGAAGGCTTTGATGTCAACCAAAGTGGGCGGACCGGACACGCTCGAGATGCTCGACGTTGCCGATCCGGTTGCGGGCAAGGGGCAGGTGCTGATCGACGTCAAGGCCTGCTCGATCAACTATCCCGATGTGCTGATCATCCAGGACATGTACCAGTTCAAGCCGCAGCGGCCGTTCGCGCCGGGCGGCGAGGTCTCCGGAGTCGTTGCGGCGGTCGGCGAAGGCGTCGAGGATATCAAAGTGGGTGACAGAGTGGCCTCGACCACCGGCCATGGCGGTCTGGTCGAGAAAGTTGCTGTCGATCAGAACGCCGTGTTCAAGATTCCCGACAGCGTCAGCTTTGAAGACGCATCGGCGCTGCTGCTGACCTATGGTACGTCGATCCACGCGCTGGTCGATCGCGGCCATATCAAACAGGGTGAAACCCTGCTGGTTCTGGGCGCTTCCGGCGGTGTCGGCATTGCCGCGGTCGAGCTCGGCAAGGCATTCGGCGCCCGCGTCGTGGCGGCGGTGTCGTCCGAAGAAAAAGCCGAATTCGCGAAACAGGCGGGAGCGGACGAAACCGTGGTCTATGCCCGCGCGCCGTTCGACAAGGACCAGTCGAAAGCGCTGGCGGCGCAGTTCAAGGCGGCGGTCGGACCCAATGGGGCGGATGTCATCTATGATGCGGTTGGCGGCGACTATAGCGAGCCGGCGGTGCGCTCGATCGCCTGGGAAGGTCGTTTTCTGGTGGTCGGATTCCCGGCCGGTATTGCCAAGCTGCCGCTCAACCTGACCCTGCTCAAGTCTTGCGATGTCTGCGGCGTGTTCTGGGGGGCCTATGCTGCGCGCGACCCGAAAGGCAATCGCGCTCATATCAACCGGCTGTTCAAGCTCTGGGAACAGGGCCACATCCAGCCCCGCGTATCGGAAGTCTTTGCCTTTGCCGACGCCGGCAAGGCGATCCAGAAAATGGCCGATCGCGGCGCGATCGGCAAATTGGTGGTGAAGGTCGCCGATTGATTGCCGCGCGCCACTTGCGGGTGCTGGCGATCATGCCTATTTCTACAACAACTCAGTTCAAGGGAAGCTCATGACAGATTTTAAGGATCGCGAAAACGCGTTTGAGGCGAAATTTGCTCGCGATGAAGAAATGCAGTTTCGTGTTACCGCGCGGCGCAATCGCCTGCTCGGTCAGTGGGCCGCAGAGAAAATGGGTCTGACATCGGAAGAAACCGATGCCTATGCCAAGGAAGTCGTGGCGGCTGATTTTGAAGAAGCGGGCGACGAAGATGTCATTCGCAAGCTGCTCGGTGATCTGACCTCGGCTGGTGTCGAGATGGACGATGCGGGTATCCGCACCGCCCTGGCCGAAAAAATGGTCGAAGCCCGCCGCCAGTTTATTGAAGAGGCCAGCTAAGCGCGATGCCTATGGCAAGCGCAGATATCGAGGCGATGATCCTGGCAGCCTTTCCCGACGCGTCGGTGGAGATTACCGATCTGGCCGGCGATGGCGACCATTATGCCGCGAAGGTGACCTCCGCTGCGTTTGAGGGGATGAACCGGGTTAAGCAGCATCAGGCGGTATATGCCGCGCTGAAAGGCAAAATGGGTGGTGAATTGCACGCGTTGCAACTGACCACCGCGGTTCCGGAATAGGAGACTCAACATGACCGACGTGAATGAAAAAATCAAAGCGGTGGTGAACAGCAATGACGTGGTGCTTTTCATGAAAGGCACGCCGCTGTTTCCGCAGTGCGGCTTTTCCAGCCGTGCCGTTGCCATATTGGAGCATCTTGGAGTCGGATTTGACTCGTTCGATGTGCTGCAGGACATGGAGGTCCGCCAGGGGATCAAGGATTATTCCGACTGGCCGACCATCCCGCAGCTCTATGTCAAAGGCGAATTTGTCGGCGGCAGCGACATCATGATGGAAATGTATGAAGCCGGCGAACTTGGCCAGTTGATGGCCGAAAAGAAGGTTGCCCCCGCCGAGGCCTGAGCCTTGCCCCCGGGCAAGCGCTGACAAGCATAAAAAACGGCTCGGTCTAGGAGGACCGGGCCGTTTTTATTTTGGGGTAAGCTTGGGCAAGCTTTGTCGAACTGGTAATGAGGAGGGACGACGAGACCAGTCAATCGTCCCTCTCATTCATTCCTCCTGGAAGGAGGATCGGGTGTGAAACAATGATGTGTCCAAAGCCTTGCATTGGCCGTGCCAGTTTCTAACAAATACTTTTTTACAGCAACTTATATGGTTGACGCTCGGTTAACTGTAGCGCGACTGTAAGCTATTCCGACAGTGGCAGGCTTTTCGACGAACAACTGCATGTCATCCACCAACGACATGGTCCGGGAAATTCCGTGTTTACATCCGTGGTCGATGAAACTACACATGTAGTCATAGGCGATTCTCGAGGGAGGGACACAAACATGACCGAACGCATCAGCGATGCCGAACATGCTGTCATGGAAGTCCTCTGGAAACGCGCTCCCCTGACCGCCACGGAAGTGGCCGATCAGGTGGTGCAGGAAAAGGACTGGTCGCTGCAGACCGTCAAGACCCTGTTGTCCCGGCTGGCCGCGAAAGCGGTGGTCGGCACCGAGCGCGACGGTCGTCGTTTTCTCTATTCTCCGCTGGTCGAACGCGATGCCTATCTGACCGGCGTATCACGCAATTTCGTGGATCGGCTTTTCGGGGGAAAAGTCATGCCATTGGTCGCGCATCTGGCCGAGGCCGATGAACTGAGCGCCGACGACATCCGTGAAATCGAGGAGCTTTTGAGGGAGTTGAAAAAATGAGCGGCGAACTGAACCAATGGATCTGGGATACCCTGTTCTCGATGACCCTGCTGTTGCTGCTGGTGCTGGCGATCCGCAAGCCGGTGGCCCATTTTTTCGGCGCCCGTATCGCCTATCTGCTCTGGATATTGCCGGTCGCGCGCCTGTTCATGCCGACCCTGACGCTGGAGGCTCCGGCGGAAGTGGAGCCGGTCGCGACCTTCGTGCCGATGACCGTCAGCCATGATCTGGCGCCGACGGTGCCGGCCCAGACCAGCGCGTTCGGTGCGCTGGCATCGCTCGACTGGACGATGATCGCGCTCGTGCTGTGGCTGGGCGGAGCGGGCCTGCTGTTCATCAGCAAGCTGGCGTCCTATCTGCAGTTCCGCGAGGATATCGTCGCCGATGGCCGTCTGGTCGGTCGTCATGGCAATATCAAGATCCTGGAAACGGCCGCTGTCGGCGGACCGCTCGCCTTTGGCCTGTTCGAGAAATATATTGCGGTTCCGACCAACTTTTTCCGCGACTATGCACCACGCGAGCGCAAGCTGGCGCTGGACCACGAAATCGCCCATCATGAAGCAGGCGATCTGGCGGCCAATTTTGTCGGCCTGTCAATCCTGTCGCTGCACTGGTTCAATCCGGTCGCCTGGTTCGCCTGGATCGCCTTTCGGCAGGATCAGGAAACCGCTTGCGACGCACGCGTACTGGCGCAAAGCGGTCGCGATGTACGGGCCGTTTACGGTCGCACCATCGCCAAATCGGCCTCCGGCCACCGGCTGGGTCTGGCCAGTCCGCTGAACCAGAAGGACAAGATCAAGGGCCGGCTGAAAATGCTGGGCCAGTCCGAAAAGTCGACCTTCCGGAGCAGATTGGGGGCAGGACTGGTGGCAATTGGTACCATCACTGCGCTGCCGCTGACCGCCACGGTGACCTATGCCGAAGCGGTGGATCCCGTTGATCTGTCGGTGCCGGAAGCACCATTGGCACCTGCTGCACCCGCCGCTCCGATGGCTCCATCAGCGGTTTCGGCCCCCCAGGCCCCGTCGGCACCGTCCGCTCCTGCGGCGGTCGGGGATGTCACCAACATCACCATGCTCAACGGCCGCAAAAATTATGACCCGGCAGACGATTATGTCCACAAGATCAACTATAATGGCCGAACCATCGTGTTGCGCACTGACAAGGAGCTGAGCGACAAGGAAATTCGCCAGATGGTCAAGGAAGCCGAAAAGTCCAGGCTGGAAGCAGACAAGGCGCTGCGCGAAAGCGAATGGGACCGGGACCAGATGCACTCGACCATGAGCGAGATTGATCGCGAACTGGCCGAGGCCAAGCGGGAAATAGAGCAGGAACTGAGGGACGCGCAGCGAGAAGTGCAGCAGGCACAGTGGGAAGCGGCACGCGAGGCGCGGGACGCCAGGCGTGAGGCGATGCGCGAAGTGCGCGAGGCACAGCGGGAAGCCAGACAAGCCCAGCGTGAGGCAAGAGAGGAAGCCCGGAGCGAAGCGCACCTGTCCTCGATTTCCTTCAGCACCAGCGCCAAGGTCAGCGGTCCGGACTGCACGGCAATGAACAAGCAGATCGCGATGAGCGGTTCCAGCAGCCTCACCGGACAGGCGTGGGCCGTGGTCGCCGGCTGTGGCGGATTTGAAGTCAAGATCGACAAGGCAGCCATACTCAAGGCGACATTGTCAGACTTGGAAAAAGCCCGCACCAAGGCAGCCAAATGCACCGAAAGCAAGGCCAATCGCGCCGAGAAGCTGAAAGATCTGGACCGCAGCATCAAGCAAGTGAAGACTGAACTTGCGATGACCTGAACCCGCCGACACAGGCGAGGCGGGCGATCGGGCGGTTCGATTTACGGATCGCCCTTTTTCATGGTTGTTTTATGGGCCGGATATGCCACATCATAGCCATGGACTTTGACCCTTCGAAATATCCCACCGGCCTGAGCGAACAGATGGAGCCGCTGGTCGCCCGTGTGTTGGCGGGCAATCCCAGCCCCTATACCTATACCGGTACCCAGACCTATATCGTCGGGAACAAGTCGGATCGGGCCGTCATCGACCCGGGTCCGGCGATCGAAGCGCATATCGATGCGATACTGGCGGCGGTGGGCGATGCCCGGATCAGCGCGATCATGTGTACCCATACGCATCGCGACCACAGTCCGGCGGCCGCACCGCTGGCAGACCGGACCGGCGCACCGATCATCGGCTGCGCGCCGCTGGTGCTTGCGGACGACG
>CAWUKF010000106.1:0-8164 GCA_963922745.1 uncultured Sphingomonadales bacterium | reverse complement strand
GGCCGAGCTGTGCGGCCTGCGGAATCTGGGGCGCCTCGTTGACCAGCGTCAGCAGCGGTCCGAGTTCGGCGCGCGGGCTGTTTGCGGCAAGAAAATATTCTGCCTGCGCAATCGGCTTGAGCGGGCCGGTCGGTGCCGTGTCCAGCAGGTTCTTGGCGACATCCCACTGATTGGCGCTCATCGCCGAAAACAGCGCTCTATAATGGTCGGATTGCTGCCGCTTCAGCTGCGAGGGCACATCCTTGGCGATCGACGCGCTGTTGTAGAGCACCGCCCCGTCATCAGCGAGCGCCGGCGTGGCTACGAGGGAAAGAAGCGAAGCGGTAAGGGCAAATCTCAGTTTCACGAGGCAGAAATCCTTGTCAGCATTTGCAGATCCTTCCACGCTTCGGCCTTGAACAATGGCCGCTCGATCAGGATCCGCGGATGAAATGTCACGATCGCCTCTGTTTGTGATGATTCATGGTTAATAAATTGCTTATTTTTGCGTGCCGTCAGCATATCTTCGCCAAATATGATCTTTGCGGCCAGGTCGCCGAAGCAGATTATGCGCTTGGGACGGACCAGTCCGACATGATGAAAAAGGCGGTTTTTCAGGCTTTTCCAATATTTTTCGTCGATCCGGCCCTCGGCGGGAACGGCTACCGCGAGGGACGCGATATAGGATTGCTCCGATTCGCAACCGATCGCTAAAAGCATCTTGTCGAGAAGCTTCCGATTGTCCGGATTGAACAGCCGCACTTCGCCATTGCGGTTTTTTTCCGGCAGGCCGCAGACCACCATCACCTCCGGGGCCAGAGTGCCTTCGGGCATGACTCTCTGCTTCGACCAGCCTGCCTCGGGTAAACCCGGATCGGTGGCAAGCCAGGCGATAAAATCATCATAGCCGGACGGGAGCGGCCCTTCCTGAATCGGTGCTTCGGTCGCTTTCGCGACGGGTTCCGTAGCGACTAGCGGTGCTGAAGCGGGGCGGGCCGGAATGACCGGTTCGTCGACCAGCAGCGCCGAGGGCTGGTCCTCATAATCCTGGTCAACACCGGCAAGCGCCCACCAGTGTTGGAGGCTTTCGATCATGGATTCTGTGGACGGATTAGCCGTTGGACCGGAGATAAAATTCATTTAAGCATAGAGTCATGAGTTGACGAATAGGTCAATTGGCGGGAAAGCAGGTTCCTGCCCAGCGGGTTGCGGTTTGCGACAGACCGAATTTAGGGCCGAATAAAAACAAGAATTGTAGGAAAAGCGACATGAGTGAACGAGAGTCAATGCCTTATGATCTGGTAATCGTCGGGGGCGGCCCCGCCGGTCTCAGCGCGGCCATAAGGTTCAAGCAGCTGGCCGATGAAGCCGGCAAGGATTTCTCGGTCTGCGTGCTCGAAAAGGGATCGGAAATCGGCGCGCATATCCTGTCCGGCGCGGTCGTTGATCCCAAGGGGCTGGACGAACTCTTCCCGAATTGGCGCGACGAAGACTGTCCGCTGGCCAAGACGCCGGTGACCGAAAACCATCACTGGATTCTGACGAAGAAAAAGAAGATTGCGCTGCCGCATTTCATCACCCCTTCGTTCATGCATAACAAGGGCACCTATACCGGCTCGCTCGGCAACCTCTGCCGCTGGCTCGCCGAGCGCGCGGAGAATATGGGAGTCGAAATCTTCCCCGGATTCGCTGCCGCCGAAATTCTCTACAATGACGATGGTTCGGTAAAGGGCGTGGCCACAGGTGACATGGGCGTTGCCCGTGACGGCAGCCACAAGCCTGACTATGAACCCGGTCTCGAACTGCACGCCAAATATACGTTCTTTGCCGAAGGCGCCCGCGGACACCTGACCAAGATCCTGAAGAACCAGTTCGCGCTCGATGCCGAGAGCCAGCCACAGATCTACGGCCTCGGCGTCAAGGAGCTGTGGGACATCGACCCGGCCAAGCACGAACCGGGCCGCGTCATCCATACCCAGGGCTGGCCGCTCAGCGAAGGCGCCAATGGCGGCGGTTTCCTGTACCATCAAGCAGACAATCAGGTTGCGCTCGGCTTTGTCACCTGGCTGAACTACGAAAATCCCTATCTCTCGCCGTTCGAGGAAATGCAGCGCTGGAAGCATCATCCCGAAATTCGCAAGATTCTGGAAGGCGGCAAGCGCGTGTCCTATGGCGCGCGGGCGATCAACGATGGCGGTTTCCAAGCGGTTCCGAAACTCTATTTCCCGGGCGGCGCGCTGATCGGCTGTTCCGCCGGCTTCGTGAACGTGCCCCGGATCAAGGGCACGCACACCGCCATGAAGACCGGGATGATGGCCGCCGAAGCCGCCTATGAGGCCATCGTCGCCGACCGGAGCAGCGATGAACTCGCTGCCTATGGCACCGCCTATGAGAACAGCTGGGTTCGCGAGGAATTGCGCGTGGTCCGCAACGTGCTGCCGGCGGTAGAGAAATATGGCGATTTCCTCGGCACGATCCTGTCCGGCATCTACATGTGGGCGGAGCATCTCAAGATCAGATTGCCGTTCACGATGAAACTGCACCCTGACTGGTCGCGCCTGAAACGCGCCGAACATTGCGAGAAGATCGACTATCCGAAACCCGACGGCGTGATCAGCTTCGACCGCCTGTCCTCGGTATTCCTGTCCAACACCAACCATGCCGAAGACCAGCCGGTGCACCTGCAGCTCAAGAACCCGGACATTCCGGTCGACGTCAATCTTCCGGTCTTTGCCGGGCCGTCGGCGCGCTATTGCCCCGCCGGCGTCTATGAATTTGTCGAGGACGAGGCCGGCAAGCCGAAATTCCAGATCAACGCGCAAAATTGCGTTCACTGCAAGACCTGTGATATCAAGGACCCGTCCCAGAATATCAACTGGGTGGTTCCAGAAGGTGGCGGAGGTCCAAATTATCCGAATATGTAGCCTGAGCCTCTGTGCGCTGTTGCTGGCGAGTCAGGCCGTTTCACCGGCCCTGGCCAGTCGCGGGGACAGTGCGTCGGCTCTGAACCGCTATGTCGAGGCCCGGTTGGCGGAATCGTCCAACCAGTTGGAGGCCGCTGCATCCATCTATGCCGAGAGTCTGAAGGAGCAGCCGGATAACGAGCTTCTTGCGGGCCGGGCCTTCGTCAACGCGATCGAGGTCGGCGATTTCGATCTGGCGGCGAAGGCGGTTCGCATCCTTCAGTCTCACGACAACGCCGATCCGGAAATGCCGCTGGTGTCCTACGCCGATGCCTTTGCGAAGCGCGACTGGAATGGTGCCCGGCAGGCAATCGCCGAACTCAAGGCGCTCAAGAATTTTTCTTTCCTGGCTCCCTATCTCGACGCCTGGCTGGAGATAGCGAGAGGTCGGGATGCGATGACCGCGATTACGCGGGCCCGTTCCAACGATACCGCCAGATATTATCTGGAAGAACAGCTGATCCTGACCACTCTGGCGAGCCGGCAGGATCGAGACGCTGTTGCGCTGCTCGCCAGCGTGGTGAGCCGCAACGAGGCGCGTATGGCACCGCTGCGGATCATCGCGGCTCGGCATTTCTGGGCGCTCAATGATCCGACGACTGCTGCCGAAATCTTGAAAATGCAGTCTTCCGGACCCGAGCAGAGATTGCTGCAGTCAATCACAGCCGGCCAGAACAAGACGGGCGCGCAAAAAGTCACGCCTGCCATCGGCCTCGGCTTTCTGTTTCAGAGGCTGTCCAGCGATCTCTCTGCTCAGCACGCGGAATTTCTGTCGCGGGTGCTGGCGCAGGCGGCGACGCGGGTCGCGGGGGATTCGGACTATGCCCATTTGGTATTGGGACGGGTCTATGCCGAGGCGAATAATCATGAGCTGGCGGTGTCCGAATTTGCCCGGATTGGCCCCGACAGTCCCTATTATCTGATCGGTCTGAGTTCGCAAATCGCTGGCCTCGTGACCAGCCGCAAGTTCGACGAGGCGATCACCCGCCTGAATAGCGCTCTGCTCGACAATCCGGATTCTCCCGAACTTCATGTGTTGAAGGGTCAGTCGCTGCAGGCTCAGGGTGACAACAGGGCTGCCGCCGCCGCATTTGAAGCGGCCATAGAACTGGCGGGCCGACTGGAGCGATCAGATGCACTGATGGCCAATTACTGGCTCGCTCTCGGCGGCGCGCAGGAGCAGGCGGGCATTTGGCCCGAAGGCCGGCAATCGCTGCAAAAGGCCAATGCCTTGCTGCCCGATTCGCCGACGATCCTCAACTATCTAGGCTATGCCCAGCTTGAACGGCGGGAAAATCAGGAGGCTGCGATTGCGGCTATCAAGCGGGCGCACGAATTGCGGTCCGACTCTCCGGCGATTACCGATTCCCTTGGCTGGGCCTATTTCATCACCGGCGAGCATCAGCGCGCCGTTACCTATCTGGAAAGCGCCCTGGAGGGCCAGCCGCAGGACCCGACCATCAACGAACATCTCGGCGATGCCTACTGGACTGTCGGGCGACAATATGAAGCGCGCTATGCGTGGAAGTCGGCCAAATTATTTGCCGAAGGGGACGATGCACAACGCCTCGCCAGCAAGATTGATCTGGGCCTCAGTCCCGAACTCGTATCGCCCTGATGTCTGATTTCATCGGGCGCGCGACCGATAGCGAAACCGCCTTTGCCAAAATCAATCTTGCGCTTCACGTCCGCAAACGGCTTCCCGACGGCTATCACCGGCTCGAAACGATCTTTGCCTTTCTCGACCAGGGCGACGAAATCTCGGTCGGACCCGGTGATGGCGTGCAACTCTCGATCAGCGGCCGCTTTGCCGACGGGCTGGACGAAGACGACAATCTGGTGGTGCAGGCGGCCAGACGGTTGGCGGAAATATCGCAGGTCAGAAGCGGCGCACAGCTGCATCTGGAAAAGCGGCTGCCGGTGGCATCGGGGATCGGCGGGGGGTCGGCCGACGCTGCTGCGACGCTGCGCCTCCTCAACCGGTTCTGGCAACTCGATCATTCGATCGCTGCCCTGGCCGAAATCGCCAAGCCTCTGGGCGCGGACGTTCCCGCCTGCGTGGCCAGCCAGACCTGCCGTGGCAGCGGTATCGGCCAGGATCTGCTCCCCGTCCCCGACGACGGCTTGCAGGATTGCACCGCGCTGCTGGTCAATCCGCTGGTGCCCGTATCGACGGCCAAAATATTCGCGTCCTGGGATGGAATCGATCGCGGGGGACTGGCAGACGGCCCGGTCCTTCCCGTCGCTCTGGGCGGCAGAAACGATCTGCAAAAGCCGGCGGTGGCGCTGGTTCCGATATTGACAGAGATACTCCATAGACTGGATGAATGCGCGCCGGTGATGGCGCGGATGTCCGGTTCGGGCGCGACCTGTTTTGGCCTGTTTGACAGTCGGGAAGCGGCGGAAAAGGCCGAGCAACATTGCCGCTCGGCGCTGGGAGACATATGGACGATGACAGGAAGGTTTCGCTGATGGACGCATTTGAAATTTCCGGTGTTCCCTCGGAAGGGGGCGTGTTGATCGTCGCGGACCATGCGTCCAATCACGTGCCCGACGATATTGATCTCGGCATATCCCCGCAATTTTTCAACGACCATATCGCCTATGATCCCGGCACCGCGCCGATAGCCCGGTTGATGACGGAGCAAAGCGGTTATCTGGCGATCCTCAGCTCCGCGTCCCGACTGGTTGTCGACCTCAACCGCAATCCCGACGAGCTGTCTGCCATTCCCGAACGAAGCGACGGCGTGGAAATCCCGGGCAACCAGATTAGCGTTGAGGAGCGCGAAGCGCGCATGCAGCGCTTTTTCCATCCCTATCACGATCGCGTGGACTCCCTGATCGCGGATATGAAGCCGGCGCTGGTGCTTTCCCTGCACAGCTTCACGCCGGCCTTGCGATCCAACCCCGGCCTCGTCCGTCCCTGGGACGTGGGCATATTATATAATCAGTACGAGACGGCCTCGCGTCTGGCGTTGCAGTTTCTCGAACAGGAGGGGATGCTGAACGTCGGGGATCAGCTGCCCTATTCCGGCAAACAGCTGAACGCGTCCATGGACCGGCATTGCGAGGCCATCGGGCAGCCCTATTTCGGAGCAGAACTGCGCCAGGACCTGATTATGGAAGCGTCTGGACAACGCCGTTTCGCTGATATTTTATTGCGTACTTGCGATAAAATAAGAACGGCCCTTGCGTAACCGTCCGACTTTTGGAAGGACGCTCCGGAAAACACCATATTGGAAGCCAGAATGACCAACAGATTCGACAAATCCCGCTTGCCCAGCCGCCATGTCAGTGTCGGCCCGGAACGCGCACCGCAGCGCAGCTATTATTACGCGATGGGAATGTCCGAAGAGGATATCAACAAACCGTTCGTCGGCATTGCTTCCGCCGGCAATGACAGCGCCCCTTGCAACACGCTGCTCGACAGCCAGGCCGATATCGCCCGCGAAGGCGTGATCGAGGCCGGCGGCACCCCGCGCCGGTTCAACACCATCACCGTCACCGACGGCATCGCCATGGGCCACCAGGGCATGAAGGCCTCCCTGGTCTCGCGCGAAGTCATCGCCGACAGCGTCGAGCTCAGCGTCCGCGGCCACTGCTACGACGCGGTGATCGGCTATGCCGGCTGCGACAAGAGCCTGCCCGGGATGATGATGGCGATGCTGCGGCTCAATGTGCCGTCGATCTTCGTCTATGGCGGCTCGATCCTGCCCGGTCGCTTCCACGATCAGGACGTCACCGTCGTGGATGTATTCGAAGCGGTGGGTCAGCACAGCGCCGGCAATTGCCCGCTGCAGGAACTGATCGAACTGGAAAAAGTAGCCTGTCCCGGCCACGGAGCCTGCGGCGGCCAGTTTACCGCCAACACCATGGCCTGCGTCGCCGAGGCGATCGGCCTGTCGCTGCCGAACAGCAATATGGCCCCGGCACCCTATGAAACCCGTGACGATATGGCGCGGGCTGCGGGCCGCCAGATCATGAACCTGATCGAGCTCAATTTGCGGCCGCGCGATATCTGCACGAAAGACGCCTTCATCAACGCTGCGCGCGTGGTCGCCGCGACCGGCGGATCGACCAATGCCGCTCTGCACCTGCCGGCGATGGCCAGCGAAGCCGGGATCGACTTCGACCTGTTCGACGTCGCCGAAATCTTCAAGACCACGCCCTATCTGGCCGACCTGAAACCGGGCGGCAAATATGTCGCCAAGGACATGCACGCGGCGGGCGGTGTCTATATGTTGATGAAAACGATGATGGAGAATGACCTGATCAAGGGCGACTGCATCACCGTCACCGGCAAGACGCTCGGCGAGAATATCGAGGAAATCACCTGGAACCCGGATCAGAAGGTCATCTATGATGTCCAGCACGCGATCACCAAGACCGGCGGCGTCGTCGGCCTGCGCGGTTCGCTGGCACCGGAAGGTGCAATCGTCAAGGTCGCCGGCATGGCGCGCCTGCAGTTCCGCGGACCGGCCCAGGTCTTCGAATGCGAGGAAGATGCCTATGCTGCGGTCGAGCAGCGCCAGATCAAGGAAGGCGCAGTGATTGTCATCCGCAACGAAGGGCCAAAGGGTGGTCCCGGCATGCGGGAAATGCTCGCTACGACCGCCGCGCTCTATGGCCAGGGCATGGGCGAGAAGGTCGCTCTGATCACCGACGGTCGTTTCTCCGGCGGCACCCGCGGCTTCTGTATCGGTCATGTTGGCCCCGAAGCCGCCGATGGCGGTCCGATCGGCCTGATTGAGGATGGTGACATCATCAACATCGATGCCGTCGCCGGCGTGATTGATCTGGAGGTCGACGAGTCTATATTGGCCGAGCGCCGCAAGAATTTCGTGCAGCGCGAAAATGATTATGGTTCGGGTGCCCTGTGGCGCTATGCCCAGAATGTTGGACCGGCCTATCAGGGGGCGGTCACTCACCCCGGAGCCAAGGCAGAGAAAAATGTCTACGCGGATATTTAATATTCTGGTTCTCTCGCTGGCGCTGACCGCCTGCGAGAATCGGCCCGACAACAAGATATTGGCCGAGGCCGAACAACGAGCCGCAGAACATGCCGGCGATGACGGCAAGATCGAGTGCGCCATCGACGGCGCCAGCGATTTTACCCGCGACTGCTATACCGAGCGGCTGAGCGGGGAAAATGGCGTCACCATGATCATCCGTCATCCCGATGGCGGCTTTCGCCGGTTCAATGTGCTGACCGATGGCCATGG
>CAWUKF010000105.1:0-8200 GCA_963922745.1 uncultured Sphingomonadales bacterium | reverse complement strand
CGCAAGATCATCGTCGACACCTATGGCGGCGCCAGCCCGCATGGCGGCGGTGCCTTTTCCGGCAAGGATCCGACCAAGGTCGATCGCTCGGCCGCCTATATCACTCGCTATCTGGCAAAGAATGTCGTTGCCGCGGGCCTCGCCAAGCGCTGCGCGATCCAGCTGTCCTATGCCATCGGCGTCGCCGAGCCGCTGTCGATCAATGTCGACTTGCACGGCACCGGCACGGTCAGCGAGGAAAAGCTGGAAGAAATCCTGCCACAGCTGGTCCGGCTGACCCCCAAGGGCATCCGCACCCATCTTGGTCTGAACAAGCCGATTTACGGCCCGACCGCTTCTTATGGCCATTTCGGTCGCAAGGCCGAGGGCGACCTGTTCACCTGGGAGAAGACGGATCTGGTGGATGCGCTGAAAGCCAGGCTCTGAGGCAAACCATGTTGCCTGGTGCCTCCGTTCTATGACCGCCTACAAGGACGGTGATCCAACCACGATCCGTCAGCTTTATGGCCGGCGGCAGGGTCATGCGCTGCGCGATCAGCAGGTCGAGCTGGTGGAAAAACTGCTGCCGCAGATTGCCGTGCCGACCGACGGACCGGTGACGGCGGCATCGCTGTTCGGCGGCGACCGGCCGCTGCATTTCGAGATCGGCTTTGGCGCCGGCGAACATCTCGCGAGCCGCGCCGACATGCTGCCCGATCACGGCTTTATCGGCTGCGAACCCTATCTCAACGGCGTGGTCGGGGCGCTTCAGCATGTCCGCGATCAGCATCTCGGCAATGTCCGGCTGCACATGGGCAACGCTCTCGATGTGCTGGAACGGATTCCCGACGGCGCGCTAAGCTTTGTCTATCTGCTCCATCCCGATCCCTGGCCGAAGGCGCGGCACGCCAAGCGGCGCTTCATGAACCATGGTCCGGTGGACCTGATCGCGGCGAAGCTGAAACCCGGAGGGGAATTCCGTTTCGGTACCGACCATCCGGTCTATCTCGAATGGGCGATGATGATCATGAACCAGCGCGAGGAATTTGACTGGCTGTGCGAGGGCCCGAACGCATGGATGGTCCGACCCGGCGGCTGGCCCGAGACCCGCTACGAGGCGAAGGCCCGCCGGCAGGGCCATGATGTGTGGTATTTCCGCTACCGGCGCAAATAAACCATAGCCGATCAAGGTCGTTCATATTCGAACGCACGGGATTTCCGCAGTTTTCGGCCATTTACACCTAATATTAACCATGATCGTAAAGCATCTTGGGACGCCGAAATTTAACCTTCCTTGCCTATCTATCGTTCAACAAAACTTGGTCGCACAGGTTTCGAACGATACCGGGAGGTACATAGCCGGACATGGACATTGCTTCGCCTGTCGCCAGTGCAGCGACCGAGATTCCCGCGCCGCAAAAAAGCGCGACCCCGCACGACTTGGAAATCAGGCCGCGCAACCGAAATTTTGCACGAGCGATAATCGACAGGCGACGCTGGGTCGGTGGCGACCCCTTTGCCTCGGCATTCTTCAACGCGCTGTCCGTCACCTTCCCGGAAGGAGAGCTTTTCTTCATCGAATCGCTGAAAAAATTCCGCAAGCGCGTCCCGCCGAAATTGCAGGGCGAGATCCGCGCCTTCATCCAGCAGGAGGCCATCCACAGCCGGGAGCATCATTGCTTCAACGAACATCTGAAAGACTGTGATTTTGACATCAGCCGGCTGGAAGACGCAATTTGCAACGTGGTCAATGGCATTCGCACCAGATCGGAGCACGCGCATCTGGCGGCCACCATGTGTATCGAGCATATCACCGCCATTCTGGCAGCCGAAGTAATCTCCAATCCGAGCCATTTCGAGCATGCCGATCCCGAGCAGCGCAAATTGTGGCTCTGGCACGCGTCGGAGGAGATCGAGCACAAGGGCGTGGCTTATGACACGTGGTTGCACGTGACAAAGGACTGGAATCCGCTCAAATGCTGGCTGATCCGGTGCAGCTTCATGGCAAAAATCACGTTCGGCTTTACCAAGAACCGGGCTCGTGGGGTGCTTGACCTGTTGCGTCAGGACGGAATTTCGGGACCGCGCGCCTGGCTGGGCCTCGCGCATTACGCCTTTCTCGGCAAGGCTCCGTTCCGGCGGACCCTGTGGCCGCTGTTGCAGTTCTTCAAACCCGGCTTCCATCCCTGGGACATAGACGACCGCGCGCTGATCCGGCTCGCCGAGAGCGAATATGAGGCAGCGATCATGGTCGAGGTTGAAGCCGGATCGCAACGGTCTGCTCTGGACCGGGACGGTTTCAGAAAAGTCGCCTGATCACGCCGCTAGCGGTCGCATGGCATCGCTCTCCTGCTCATCCTCCAGCAGGCAGGCAAATTCCACCGCCTGCGCATCTTGGTTCCGGCCACGGCTGAACCGGGTGACCGTCTGTCCCGTCGCAACAAACCCCAGCTTGCGCAGAACCGCTCCGGAAACGGGGTTGTCCTCAAAATGGCTGGCCACCAGCCTGTGGTGGCCAAGGCTGCGCGCGTTCTGCAACACCGCCTGCCCGGCTTCGGTTGCATAGCCCCGGCCCCAGTGGGCGCGGCTGATCCAGTAGCCAAGCTCGGCATCCTCACCATCCGCCGATTCGATCCCGATGCAGCCCACCAATTGCGGCGGACAATCGCTCCGGCTGAATATCAACCAGCGGGGGCTGTCGACGGCGGTGGGCAGGGAAAGGAATTTGCGTGCATCCTCGAGCCGGTAAGGCCAGGGCGCGCTTGCGAGGTTGCGGACGATCGCTTCGTCATTGATCGCAGCGAACAGGGCACCGGCATCTTCGGGCCAGCCGGGCCTCAGCAATAATCTAGGGGTAACGGCAAACATCGGGACTCTCCATCGTCAAACTGTGACGCCCCCGTCTTGACTGGCTAGCCCGCTAGCGGGTGACCGTTACAAGACCGTGACGTTACGACAGGGAGAGACAAAAAAAGGGAGAGGATGACCCTCTCCCTGAAATTGACGGTTCTGTCGAACCTGTCGGGTCATCCCTCTGGTGGATAACCCTTTATCGATTATCCGGTTATTCTGCGGCTTCCGCCATGAGGTCGACGGACACATATTTGCGGCCGAGCTTGCCCTTGTGGAATTCCACCTTGCCATCGACGAGCGCAAACAGGGTGTGGTCCTTGCCCATACCGACATTGCGACCCGGATGGGTCTTGGTTCCGCGTTGGCGGATAATAATATTGCCGGCGACAACGGCTTCGCTGCCGAATTTCTTGACGCCCAGACGACGGCCTGCGGAGTCGCGTCCGTTGCGGGATGAACCACCTGCTTTTTTATGTGCCATGGTTTAGTCCTCTTTCTTTGCAGCCGGCTTCTTGGCTGCTGGCTTTTTTGCCGGTGCCTTTTTGGCAGCAGCAGTCTTGGTTTCGGTTTTTGCAGCAGCTTTCTTGGCTGGCGCTTTTGCGGCCGGAGCCTTGTCAGCGGGAGCAGCCTTGGCTTTCGCTGCGGGCTTGTCCTCGGCGGGAGCCGCTTCCTTCTTCGCAGCAGCCTTTTTCGGTGCCTTTTCGGAACCGATGGCGCTGATCTTCAGCACCGTATGCTGCTGGCGATGGCCGTTCTTGCGGCGATAATTGTGCCGGCGGCGCTTCTTGAAGATGATAACCTTCTCGCCTTTTTCCTGCGCAACGATCTCAGCCGCAACGGTCAGGCCCTTGACGTCCTTGATGTCGCCGCCGTCGCCGGCCAGCAGAACGTCGTCGAGGGTTACCGAATCACCAGCTTCGCCAGCTAGTTTTTCGACTGCGATAATATCTCCTGCGGCAACCCGATATTGTTTGCCGCCGGTGCGCACAATTGCGAACATGGCTATGTTTCCGTTTCAAATTTAAGGTTCCAGCGCACATGACCGTTAACGCGAGTCCTTCGGCTCACGCTGGAAAGAGTGGGCAGCTAACCGATGAAACTGGCGCTGTCAACCGGCTTAAGGCGATTTCGGCTATTCGTGCCTTTCCCGTCACGGCTCCCGCGGCCACATCATATTCGGCGTTGCAGAGCGGATAAGCCTCTCCTAAAGACAGGGCAATGAAAAAGCTCCCTGTTTTGCTGACCATATTGGCCGTTCCGCTCTCTGGATGCGCGATGCAGCAGGGTGACTTTCCGTCGCTTCAGAAGCGCCCCTACGAGGACGGGCCGGTGATCGCCGAATCGGCTGCCCCTGTGTCCGCCCCTTCCTCACTGCCAGCCGCCATGCAGGTCAAGCTTGACGCGGCGGTGGCGCAGAGTCGTTCGGCGCATGAGCAGTTCCTGGCCCAGCTGCCTGCTGTCAGGAGCCGGGTCGAGGCAGCGCGTGGTGCGGCCGTGTCGAGCGAATTGTGGGTCGTCGCGCAGATGGAGCTGGCGTCGCTGGAAATGACGCGCAGTGGGTCGGTCGAGGCGTTGGCCGATATCGATCGCCTCTACCTGCAGCAGCTCGAGGCCGAACAGGAAAGCCGGGGCAGCGGCAGCGCTGCGATCATGGCGCGGCAGCAGCAGGTCGAACAACAGGTAAGCGAGCAGCAAAGCGCGATCGAACGACTCAAAAATATGGTCCGTTGACGCGCAATCCGCGGAAAAGCTAATCTATGTTTGTGTCGGCTACCGACGCGTTCGTTACAGGCACGGCCCAACGGAGTTTTCGTGGGTCGGGATTGTGGACAAAAACAGACAAGCTTGCAGGCAGGAACGCCGCCGCTCGGGTGACCGTTCGGTTGTGGATTGCACCGTAAAGATCAAGCCGCGCGACCGCAGCTTTTTCGAGAGTGAGATGTGCGACCTTTCAGCCACCGGCTTTCAGGTGAACAGCCCGGCACTACTGGAGGTCGGCGCATCGATCCTCGTCGGAATTCCCGGTCTCGAAATGCTGCCGGCCCACGTCCAGTGGAAGTCCGGCTTTACCTACGGCTGCAAGTTTGATCGCGAATTATATCCGGCTGTGCTCAACCATATCGTGAAACAGGCTCGCTGAGCTGCCGCCCCTACTGGCCCGCGGCTTCGATCGCCGCCTTATGGGCCTTGGCATTCTCCACATAATGGGCGACGCCCATGCGCATGCCGGCGATCGCCGGTTCCGGCAGATCGCGCATGAACTTGGCTGGGGAGCCGGCCCATAGCTGGCCGGATGGGATGCGCTTGTTCGGCGTCAGGATCGCGCCGGCGGCAAGCATGGCGTCCCCCTCGATGACGCAGCCGTCCATCACCGTCGTGCTCAGGCCGACAAAAGCCCTGTTTTCGAGGGTTGCGCCGTGTAGCATCACCATATGGCCGACGAGGACATCATCGCCGATGATCGTCGGGTTGCCGTTCGGCGTGGCCGGGGTAGCGCTGTCACAGTGGATGGTGGTGCCGTCCTGGATATTGCTGCGGGCGCCAATCCGGATGAAATTCACGTCGGCCCGAATCACGCAATTATACCAGACGCTCGATTCGGGTCCGATCTCGACATCACCGATGATCTTGCAGCCGGGCGCGATGAAGGCGCTCGGGTGGATTTTCGGGCTTTTGCCATTGAACGGCAGGATCAAGGGGTCTGTCATAGTCTCGAATTCCATTCCTCTGCGGTGATTTTATAGACGATCGTCGGGTTGAGCTCGTCGTCATATTTGGGATCGTGAAAATCCAGTTCGCGGCGATGGGTCATGCCAAGGCGTTTCATCAGCCCCCAGCTCGGTTCGTTGCCGGCCACCGTCAGCGCCACCACGAACGGCGCGTTCCATCGCGCAAAGGCGGCGTCCATGCAGGCGGTTGCGGCTTCCTTGGCATAGCCCTGGCCCCAGGCATCCTCGCGCAATCGCCAGCCGATTTCATGCGCGCCGGTCAGTTTCGGCTGCGGCGCATTGACTCGCTTCAGCCCACAGAACCCCAGTATCTCGCCATCCGACTTGCGCTCGACGATCCAGAACGTGTGCCCGAAGTCGCGATCATAGCCTTCCAGCCGGGCGACCGCGGCGTCGAACTTTTCCTGGCTCTGGACGCCGCCTAGCCAGCGCATTACGTTGCGGGTGTTGAGATACTCCAAGAACGGCTCGACATCGCTTTTGCGCCATTTGCGCAGCAGCAGCCGCCCGGTTTCGAGCACGACATCGGCGGCCTGCTCAGCCATGCAGCAAACGCGCTGCATCGGCGGCAAAATAGGTCAACATGCCGCTGCAACCGGCACGCTTGAAGGCGATCAGCTTTTCCATCATCAGCGCGTCATGATCACCGATGCCGGCGGCGGCCCCGGCCTTGACCAGCGCATATTCGCCGGACACCTGATAGGCGAAGACCGGCACGTTGAAGGCCGATTTCGCGCGGTAGATGATGTCGAGATAGGCGAGGCCGGGCTTGACCATCACGCTGTCAGCCCCCTCCGCGATGTCGAAGGCAATCTCGCGAATCGCCTCGTCGCTGTTGGCGGGGTCCATCTGGTAGGTCTTCTTGTCGCCCTTGAGCAGGCCACCGGAGCCGACCGCGTCGCGGAACGGTCCGTAGAAGGCGCTGGCATATTTGGCGGCATAGGCCATGATCTGGACATTGTGGTGATGGGCCAGCTCGAGCACATCGCGGATCGCGCCGATGCGGCCGTCCATCATGTCGGAGGGAGCGATGATATCGGCCCCGGCATTGGCCTGGTTCAATGCCTGTTTGGTCAAAATATCCAGCGTGCGGTCATTGGCGACATAGCCCTGCTCGTCGAGCAGTCCGTCCTGGCCATGGCTGGTGTAGGGATCGAGCGCAACGTCGGTCAAGACGCCGATATCATTGCCCAATGCGTCCTTTACTGCCTTGGTCGCGCGGCACATCAGATTGTCGGGGTTTAGCGCTTCTTTGCCGTCATCGCTGCGCTTGTTCGCGGGCGTATTGGGAAACAGCGCTATGCAGGGAATACCGAGATCGCGGGCTTCGCGGGCGCGCTCGACGATGCCGTCGATCGACCAGCGGGAAACACCGGGCAGGGTTGCGATCGGTTCCTCGACGCCTTCGCCTTCGGTGATGAACAGCGGCCAGATCAGGTCGGCGGCGGTCAGGCGGTTCTCCCGAACCATGTCGCGGCTCCAGCCATGGGTTCGGGTGCGGCGCAGTCTGGTGCGCGGAAAGGCGGCTTGCTGTGTCATGGGAAAGGCTTAGCCGAGCGGGAAGCGGCGCTCAACTCTTCTGTGAAACTGTTTGGTGCTGCTTGGGCGACCCTAGCTTTTCAGGGGTTTGTTCAGCCGGCTGATCTCGCGCTCGGGCTTGTCCTGCACCGAAGCACTTTTCAGCGGGCTCAGGGCTGAACCGGGCTCGACGCGCTGCAATTTCTGCAGTTCGTTCCTGAACTGGCGCAATTCCCGCCCGCCCAATTGCGCGCGTTCGACAAATTTGACCGACTGCGGATTGATAGTACGACCGCCGCGATAGAGTTCATAATGGAGATGCGGCCCGGTCGACAGCCCGGTCGAGCCGATATAGCCGATAATCTGGCCGCGCCGCACCCGGCGCCCGTTGCTGACCGCGATCCGGCTCATGTGGCCATAGCCGGACGCGAGTCCGCCGCCATGTTGCAGCTTCACGTAATTGCCGAAGCCGCCCTTGCGACCGGCGTAGACGACGGTGCCATCGGTAACCGCATAAATGGGTGCGCCATAGCCGCCACCGAAATCGAGGCCACTGTGCATGCGCTTGTAGCGCAGAATCGGATGGCGGCGCATGCCGTAGGTCGACGTGATCCGTCCGTTGGTTGGCCGGGCCAGTTCGCCGCTCGACTGGCCGACGCCGGATGCCTCGAACCAGTTGGTTCGACCGCCGCTCTGCCATTTCAGCATCTGCGCCGCAGGCTTGCCGTCGCGTTCCAGACCGGCATAAATCAGGTCGCCGACCTCCACTTCGCCGGTTTCGGCGCGGCGATAGGAGAGAATGATGTCAAACTGGTCGCTGCTGCGGATGTCGCGGGATACGGACATTTTCGATCCGATGATCTGCAGATATTTCTGAACCGCCTCGGACGGCGCGCCGGCTGCGCGTGCAGACCGGTACAGGCTGGAGCCGACCGTGCCCTTGATTCGCAGCGGCGTGTCGTCGACCAGGATCGGCTTGCGGTTCAGTTTCAGTCGCTCGCCGTCGCGTACGATTTCAAGGTTGAGATCAAAGCGCGCGCGGAACGCCATCTGATCGAGCGGGCGTGCCTGGTTCTTGGCCGGGCGTCGACCGAGGACCACGTCGATCTTGGTGCCTGGCC
>CAWUKF010000104.1:0-8203 GCA_963922745.1 uncultured Sphingomonadales bacterium | reverse complement strand
AGGCTGATCTGCGGCGATACGCTGATCTGGTCGTTTATTTTCCGGAACATGTTCTGGGTCTCCTCTGTCGGAACGCTGTTGTTGTCTGCCGTCGCCGCGCCGCAGCCAGTCAGGGCCAGCGGCAAAAGGACCAACGGATATTTCACGGATTCATCTGCTCCATTTCGGTCACCTCGCGGATCACGGCCAGAAAGGCGTCGCCGTGCTTCTCCAGCTTCGCCGCACCCACGCCGGGCAGTTCGGCGAGCGCCGCCAGGCTGGTCGGCTTCAGCCCGGTCATATCACGCAGCACGCTGTCGTGGAAGATCACATAGGGCGGCACCCCCAGTTCGGTCGCTATCTCCATGCGTTTCTTGCGCAGCGCCTCGAACAGCGGATCGCCAAAGGGATTGAGCGAGGCACTGCCGCCCCGCCGCTTGCGCGAGGCCCGTTTCGGCGGTTCGACAATCGCGATTTCCTGCTCGCCCTTCAGGATCTTGCGTGCCTCGGGTCCGAACATCAGACCGCCATGATCGGTGTTGCGCAGCGCGTCGCGCAGCAACAGCGACCGCGAAACCGCCTTGATCAGCGGCGCTTCTTCTTCGCCGACAATGTCGAACACCGACAGCTTGTCATGACCGCGCGACAGGATTTTTTCTTCCTGCCGTCCGGTCAGCACCGCTTCAAGATGGGTCACCCCGAAACTCTGACCGGTGCGATAGACAGCGGACAGGAATTTACGCGCCAGTTCGGTGACATTGCGGGTCTCCGGTGCATTCAGGCAATTGTCGCAATTGCCGCAGGTCTCCGGCGGGTTCTCGCCAAAATGGCGCAGCAATACCGCGCGGCGGCATCCCGCAGTCTCGACCAGCCCGCCGAGGGCCGAAAGTCTGGTCCGCTCGCCGTCCAGCCGGCTCTGGTCGACCTCGCCGAGCCGTTGCCGTGCCTTGGCGAAATCCTCTGCGCCCCAGAACATGTGCGCCTCTGCCGGATCGCCATCCCGCCCGGCGCGCCCGGTTTCCTGATAATAGGCCTCGATCGACTTGGGCAGCCCGGCATGCGCAACAAAGCGCACATCCGGCTTGTCGATACCCATGCCAAAGGCAATGGTTGCGACCATCACCATATCTTCGGAGGCGACAAAATCATGCTGGTTCTGCTGGCGGATTTCCGGCGGCAGGCCGGCGTGATAGGCCCGCGCGCTGCGGCCGGTGGTCGCGATCTGGCTGGCAATTTTCTCGGTTGCGGCCCTTGTCTGGGCATAAACAATCCCGGGTCCCGGCGTACGCGCGACCAGATCCCCGATCTGCCGGGCAAGTCCCGCGCGCGGGCTGATGCTGTAGCGGATATTCGGCCGGTCGAAGCCGGCGAGGATAAGTCCATCCGGATCGATCCCCAGCTGCACCAATATGTCATCGCGGGTGTGCGCATCCGCGGTGGCCGTCAGCGCCAGTCGTGGCACCGACCCGAAATGATCGAGCAGCGGCCGCAGCAACCGATAATCCGGCCGGAAATCATGCCCCCATTCCGACACGCAATGCGCTTCATCGATGGCGAACAAAGATATGTCGGCCTGTTCCAGCAATTCGCGAAAATGCGGCTGCGAGGCGCGTTCCGGCGCGGCGTAGAGCAGGTCCAGTTCGCCCGCCGTCAGCCGGGCGATGGTCTCGGCGCGATTGTCATCGGCAGAGGTGAGGGTGGCCGCCCTTATCCCGACGGCCTCAGCGCTGCGCAACTGGTCGTGCATCAGCGCAATCAGCGGCGAGATCACGATCGTCGTGCCCTTGTTGGCGAGGGCCGGCAGCTGATAACATAGCGACTTGCCGGAGCCGGTCGGCATCACCGCCAGTGTGTTCTGCCCGGACATCACTCGTTGCAGCACCGCATCCTGCATGCCGCGAAACTGGCTGAAGCCGAAGGTCGATTTGAGCAGGGGAAGAAGGGCCGCGGTCATGCCCCTTTCCCTAGCCAGACATGGCTGCTGGCGAAACCGCAAAAGCGATATTGACCGAAATTGGTATCCGCGATCACACCAGCTCGCGCTGATCTTCCGCCTGTCGCTTCCACATGTCCGCATAGAGCCCGCGTTTGACCAGCAATTGCCGGTGGCTGCCGCGTTCGGCGACGCGGCCCTCGTTGAGCACGATGATCTCGTCGGCATGGGTGATCGTCGATAGCCGGTGCGCGATGATCAAGGTCGTGCGCCGCTCCGATATCTTGGCCAGCGTCGCCTGAATCTCATCCTCGGTCCGGCTGTCCAGCGCAGAGGTCGCTTCGTCCAGGATCAGAATTGGCGGGTTCTTCAGCAGCGTTCGGGCAATTGCCACGCGCTGCTTCTCGCCACCGGACAGTTTCAGCCCGCGCTCGCCAACCTGGGTATCATAGCCGTCGGGCAGCTTGGCGATAAAGCCGTCGAGCGCCGCGCCGCGCGCCGCTTCCTCAATCTCCGCCTGGGTCGCGCCCTCGCGGCCATAACCGATATTGTAACCGATCGTGTCGTTGAACAGCACGCTGTCCTGCGGCACGATACCGATCGCCCCGCGCAGACTGTGCTGGGTGACTTCCGATATATCCTGGCCATCGATCAGAATCCGCCCGGCCTGCGGATCGTAGAACCGGAACAACAGCCGCGCGATGGTTGACTTGCCGGCGCCGGACGGCCCGACAATCGCCAGCGTCCCGTCGGCCGGCACCTCGAAGTCCAGCCCGTGCAGAATGCGCCGGTCATCGTCATAGTTGAACACGACATTCTCAAAGCACACGGTGCCGTCGGACACCTGCAGCGGCTGCGCGCCCGGCTTGTCGACCACTTCCTGTTTGGTGTCGATCAACTTGAACATCGCGTTCATGTCGACCAGTCCCTGGCGAATGGTGCGATATACCATGCCCAGCATGTCGAGCGGACGGAACAGCTGCATCAGCAGCGCGTTGACCAGCACCAGATCGCCCACTGTCAGGTCGCCCTGTTTCCAGCCATAGACGCTGAACGCCATCGCCCCGATCATCGTCAGGTTGGTGATGATCGACTGGCCGATATTGAGCAGGCCGAGCGAATTTTCCGACTTGACTGCGGCCTGGGCCCAGTCGCGCATCGCCTGGTCATAGCGCTCGCCTTCGCGCCGTTCGGCGGTAAAATATTTGACCGTTTCATAGTTCAGCAGCGCATCGACCGATCGCCCGATGACCCGTGTGTCCATATCGTTCATCCGCGCCCGGAGCGCATTGCGCCAGTCGGTCACCTTGCGGGTGAACAGGATATAGATCGCAACCATCGCCGATGTCGCGGCGACCAGGCCAAATCCGAACTTGATCTGGAAGATGATCAGCACCGCGGCCAGTTCGACCACTGTCGGTGCGATATTGAACAGCAGGAAATAAAGCATCACGTCGATGCTCTTGGTGCCGCGCTCGATCACCTTGGTCACCTCGCCGGTGCGCCGCCCCAGATGGAATCGCAGCGACAGGCTGTGCAAATGGGTAAAGACATTGGTCGCCAGCCGCCGCGCCGCCTGCTGCCCGACCTTTTCGAAGACGATATTGCGCATATTGTCGAACAGCACCTGCCCGAACCGCGCGACGCCATAAGCCGACACCAGCGCGAGCAGCACCGTCAATTCGGTGCCCAGCGAGTCGTTGGACATGCGGTCGATAACCGCCTTGTAAAGGAACGGCATCGTCAGAATGGCCGCCTTGGCGCACAGCACCAGCAATCCGGCAATGACAATGCGCAGCCGCAGGTTTGGCTCACCCTTGGGCCAGAGATAGGGCAGAAAGCGCTTGAGCGTTGGAATCATTGGAGGGTCGATCTGACCCTCGGTAGCATAATCAGGTGGCATGGGAGTGGATGTAGGGACGCCGGGGGTAAAAGTCTATGCAGCTTCAGATTTTCCGTCCCTTTGCCTCAAAAGCTGCCGCTGACGGTGAGCCTGTAGATCAGTCCGAATTGCCGGCTGCGATCCTCGACAAATCCCAGCGGCCCGTTACGCCGTCCCCTGAGGAACGGCGGATCAAGGTCGCCCGGCTGGCCCAGGATAGTCCCATAGGCCGCGCGTGTGAAATTCTCACTGCGACCGAGCAGATTGCCGAGTTCCGCGTTCACCGTCAGTCCGAAAACATTCTTATGCTCGACAAAGGCCCGGACATAGGGCGCCCCGGTGCGGAACTTGGTCGTCTGGTCAAGCCGATAGGTTGTCGCATAGCGGCTATCGTCCGCCCCGGCGCCCCAGGCCCAGTCGCTGCCCGGAATATCCTGGCGCAAGGTCACTTCATAGGTGAATATCTTGTCGTCGTTGATCCGCCGGTGGATTCCGGTGAGCGGATCGCGCAGCGAACTTTTGCGCAGTTCGCCCTCGAAATCGAGCTTTGCGCCGCGCCATCCGATCGGATCGAACAATATGCTGGAAACCAGGCCGACTCCGTAGCTGGTCGCGCTGTCCAGATTGCCCCGCGCCTCGGTGGTCGGCGTGATCGGGATCGAATCGACAATGTCGCTGAATTTCTCGCCATAGATATTCACCGTCAGCGATCCCCATGGGCCCAGTTTTCTGGTGGCTTCCAGCTCCGCACGCCAGCTCTGCGGCGGCACCAGTCCGGGATTGCCGGCGTTGCCGTTGTTCTGCGCAACATCGACCGACTCGACGAAGTCGAAGAAATTGAGCTGGCCAACCGACCGCTCGACCTTCAGGCTCAGATCGAAATTGGGTTGCACTTTCCAGCCCAACGAGACCGAGCCTTTGGGGCGCACGAACGACCGGCTCTCGCCGCGCGCGCCGCTCTGACTGATCTTGCTATATTCGCCGCCCAATGTTGCCTGCAGGGTCAGGGCATCCGACAGCGGGCGTCCGTAGGAGGTAATCAGTTCGCCGCGATATTCGGTAACCTTGCTGTTGGCATTGGTCAGCGGCACCGGCTGGAATATGCCCTGCGGATCGAGGACCGCCAGCGCCCCTTCATTGTCGAGGAAATTATAAGCGCCCTCGAGGCTTATCCCCCAGTCGCTGCCGCCGGCGGTCTTCCAGCCATATTCCGCGCGTAGGATCGACTCGCCTTCGTCGGTGACCTGGTCAAACCGGCTGCCGTTAGGCGGGGTGGCACCGTCGAAAAACGTCTGCCCAAAAAAATCGCTGGTCGGACTATGTTCGAAACGCTGCAGGCCGATCAGCTTCAGACGTCCGCCGCCCAGACCGAACTCATAGTCGGCACTGAGTTCGGCATTCCATTCGTCTTCCGTACTGGAATAAAATTCGAAAATATCCGGCTGGCCGATCTGGGTGCGGTCGGTGACCACGGTTTCGCGTTTTCGGTAGATCTGGTAGGCGGCATTGGCGTTGAACACCGACCCCGCGTCGCTCGTTCGGCTGTAGGATCCGCTCAGTTTTGGTTGGTCCTGGCGATAGCGGGCGACCTCGTCGCGCTCGAACAGCAGGTTGCCAAAGCGGTCGGTGATTTGCTCCGGTCCCTCGACTCCATTGCGTGCGGCATCATTCTCAAGCGACAGCGTGAAGTCGCCCTTGCCCAGCTTCCCGCTGACCGATGCCTCGCCGGCGAACCAGTTGTTGCCCGACCGCCGCCAGCGCGGCTCCCATTTGAAATTGCCGCTCAGGCCGCCGCCCGCATTCGCGTTGGTGACGAGGTTCAGCACCTGTCCGGACAGACCGGAAATGCTCAGCGTGGCGCCGTCGACAATCTCGATCCGCACGACATTGGCAGCGGATATGCGGCCAAGATAGGTGACCGCGTCGATATTCTTGCCGGAAATGCGTGCGCCGTTGATCAGGACATTTTCGTCCGCCTGGCCGAGGCCGCGCTCGTTGTCATCGCCGGTGTCGATGGTGAAACCGGGCACCTGGCGCACCATGTCCAGCGCCGTGCGCGGATTGAAGCGGGAAAATTGTCCCGCTTCATATATCTGCCGCCCGCTTTCCGTCCGCGGTTGCAGCGAAGCCGTCTCCGCCGTCTGCGCCCGCACCGCAACCGGCAGCAGGCTCGACGCCATCATCGCAGCCGTTGCTATGCCGTGCCAGTGCCGCCAAGCCTTGTTCAAGATATTCTCCCCCCGGTGCCATTCGCTCGTCTCGCAGCGCTGCTATGCCCGATTGGTTGCAGCTGATACCAGCTTTCGACAAACTACATTTGTAGTCGGATGAACGACTCACAACGATCGGCGCTATAAGCCATTCTATCTCAATGCTTGTTCGAAAAAAGCACCCAGGCGGCAGCGCAATTGGCGAGGGTATAGATGAAATAGAAAATTACCGCGGTCAGCATGTCCATATTGGCAAAGATCATCGCCGCGACCAGCATGAAAAATTCGAGAAAATAGCTGCCATAAGGACCCAGCATCCGGCGAAAATTGCCCCGCGCCTCGGCGATGATCGGATGATCGCTCTCGAGCATGGCTTTGTGCATCGCGAAATTGCCAATGCCGCACAGGAAGATGATGAACACATACATGGCTTCAATATAGGTCCATTTGCTGTCATTGTCATTTTATCAGGCAAATAAACCTGCCGGACAGGAGACCAGGGAGCGGATAATGGATTTTGCGGGAAAGACTGCGGTCATCACCGGCGGCGCGACCGGAATCGGCTTTGCGCTGGCCAGGCAATTGGGCAGGGCAGGTGCCCGGATCATTCTGTTCGAACCGCGTGAAAACCGCCTGCAGGAAGCCGTTGAATCTCTCGCCGCGGAAGATATCGACGCGAAATATTTTGTCGGCGATGTCAGCCAGCCGGAAGAGGTCGATGAACTGGCCGATTTCGCCTGGGCCGAAAACGGGCGCGGCGATGTCATCATCAACAATGCCGGCGTCGGCGGTGGGCGGGCCAGCGTGATCGACATGGAACTGGCAGACGCCCGACGGCTCTACGAGGTCAATTTCTGGGGCGTGTGGCACGGAATCTCGACCTTCGGAAAGCGCTACAAGGCCGATGGTCTGCCTTCGGCCATCTACACGGTCGGCTCGGAGAACAGCCTGTTCAATGCGCTGCCCCGCTCCGGCGGCGCCTATGTGTCCAGCAAGCATGCCGTGCTCGGCCTGATGGACGTGCTGCGCCGCGAGGCCCCCGACAATATCCGGCTCGGCGTCATCCTGCCCGGCTGGGTCAAGTCGGAACTGTCGGACCTGCAGGCGGACGCGGCAATGGACACCGACGAATTTGCCGCGCTGATCTTCAGGCAGATGCAGGCCGGCGAATTTTATCTGGTCAGCCATCCCTATAATGTCGTGCGCATGCAGGAGCGCTGGGACGAGGTTTACGGCGCCTTCGAAAAATATGCCCCGCGCCACGAAGGCGACGAGGAGGGCGATGTCCAGCTCTGGGCCGAGCGGATGCGGGCGCAGCGCAACGCCTCTCCGGACGAATAGTGGCCCACAAGAAACCGAACCTGCCCGAGAAAATCTGCCCGGTGTGCGAACGGCCCTTTGCCTGGCGCAAGAAATGGGCGCGCGACTGGGACAATGTCCTCTATTGCTCGGAGCGTTGCCGCCGCGCCGCGAAATAGCGCCTCAGCCGAGCGGCCGTTGCTCGGTCGCCTTCACCGTGGCGGCCAGAAAGGCAAGGATATGCGCTTCATGCTCCGGCGCGTCCTTGCCGCCGAATTTCAACATGGCCACACCGGCCAGCATCATCAGCAGGGGGACGCCGAAAAAGGGCAGCTTGAAACTCAGCGAAACATCCTGGCTGCCGACCAATATGCTGCTCGTCAGCATGAAGAAGGCGAGAAACCCGAACCAGAATATCATGAAAACCGTCAGGCTGCGGGCGCGTCCCAGCCGTGCCTTGATCACCGTGCCGCCACGCTCCGCCACCATTTTCCCGTTCAGGCAGATGGCAAAATCATTGCGGCTGTTGTGCTGCACAAAGCGCAGCATGATTTTTTCCTCGGTGCCAACGCCCATCACGCGACCCTTGTTCTTTTCCTTCTGCGTCCACTCGCGATCCATTTCCTTTTCCAGAATACGCGCCAGAGGAACGGGAGCATAAGGCGAATAGAGGCGAATTTTGCGGGCCATATCAGGGCTTTACAATATGAGCCCTAGGGCGGCGAGGGCTTCCGCATGGTCGTTGTGATACATGTCCATATCGATTCGACCCTTCCCCCAATCGGCCTGTCCGCAATCAACATTATAGACATGGATGATATTGTCAAAGGGGCTGGCACTGCGGCCTCTGGCGTCAGCGGGTCCTGCGCCACCGGCACGGCGCAAGAAAGCGGGGCGAAC
>CAWUKF010000103.1:0-8243 GCA_963922745.1 uncultured Sphingomonadales bacterium | reverse complement strand
CCGGTGATCAAGGGCTATGGCACGGCCAAGGGCTATGACATCTGCACCGAGTCGCAGCAGGTCTATGGCGGTCACGGCTATATCAAGGAATGGGGCATGGAGCAGTTCGTGCGCGATGCGCGGATTGCGATGATCTACGAAGGCACCAACGGCATCCAGGCGATGGATCTGGTCGGGCGCAAGCTGGGCCAGAATGGTGGTCGGGCGGTGCAGGCCTTTTTCAAGGTAGTGGCCGACGAACTGGCCGAGGCGAAGGGCCACGAGAAACTCTCGCCCTTTGCCGGCGCGCTGGAAAAGGCCAATGGCGAGCTGCAGAAAGCGACCATGTGGTTCATGCAGAATGCGATGACCAATCCGAACAATGCGGGCGCCGGTGCCTATCATTATATGCATCTGATGGGCATCGTTTCGCTCGGCCTGATGTGGCTGCGGATGAGCAAGGCGGCCCAGGCGGCGCTGGATGCTGGTACGGACAATGCGAAATATTACGAGGCCAAGCTGATTACCGCGCAATATTTCGCGGAACGCTTCCTGCCGGATACCGGATCGTTGCGCCGCAAGATCGAGGGCGGCAGCGAGTCGATCATGGCGCTCGATCCCGAGATGTTCGCGGTCGCCTGAACCGGGCGATCAGGCGAGCTCGTTCTGCTCCGCCTGTTTGTAGGCCTGTTCCCACATGCCGAGGTTGCGCCGGGCATCCTGCACAAAGGGTGACCGGCGAATCCCCCACAGCGCCAGATCATTGGCGAGTCGGCCAAGCAGCCGCATCGGTCGCTTGACCTGCACCAGCAGGATGACTCGCCGCTGGTCTGTGTTGTTGTGCACCTGGTGATAATAGCTGTCATCGAAGACCAGCCATTTGCCGGCTTCCCAGAACAGGGTCCTGTCCTCGACCTGCATCGTGCATTGTTCTGGACGGTCGGGCACGATCAGTCCGAGGTGACAGGTCACCAGACCGCGCGTCACCCCGCGGTGGCGCGGAATCGTGGCTCCGGGCTCGAGAATCGAGAAAAAGGCCGAATTGAGATCGGGGATCCGGCGCACCAGCTCTGCGGTGACCGGAGCGCGAGCGCAATTGTCCGCGACTTCGTAGCCGTAGCCGATCAGAAAGAAAGACCGCCAGTTGCCATCCCCGGCGATCCGCGCATGATCGGGTGATATTTCCTTTAACGGCGGCACGGCGTCACGATGCCGCAGGATCTTGGATGCCTCCTCCGCGATCGCCTGCCATTTATCGGCCAGGCTTTCGGTCCACGAAAAGGCGTCGGTCGAGAGCACTGGTTCGGTCGGAATCTGCGATTGATCCGTCGAAATGCGGTTCATCGTGCCACGCAGGCGCTTGCCGATCCTGATAATAAGGGGTCTGCCTTCGTTCACCGCTTTCGAGGTGGCCGGCCGCAGCATTGGCTTGGTCATGACTCGCAACCTTTCAGTTGAAATCTCCCGGACCCGTGTTGCCAGTTATAGCATAAAATGTGACGATAATTCGACAAACTGTTGCCCAGATTCTGTCAAGCGCGGGGTGAGGCGGATATTGCGATGAGCGGTGGCTGGTTGCCGACAAGCGCCTTAAATCAGCCGTTTAGCCCTTGCCGGGTGCGGATAGTCGCTCCGTGCTGGACCGGCGATGCGAGAGCCGTAAAAGGGACCGTGACAGGGGAATGATATGCATAAGGAGTATATGCAATGCATTCCAGAACACAAAGAAATCGCATGCGCCAGATGACGCCCTTTCTGATCACAGCAGGACTGGGCCTGTCGATCGCAGCGCATGCTGCCGAACCCGAAACCCAAGACGAAATGCAGAGCGAAATCCCCGCGCCAACCATCGACAGTGACGGTGATGGCGTGATGGACGCCTGGGATCGCAACGGCGATGAAAAGGCCGACGCCTGGGACAGCAATGGCGATGGTCAACCGGATCTGCTCGACGAAGACGGGGACGGTAAACCCGACTAGGCGACGGCAAGCCCATCATTCGGAACGCCGGACCTATTGCTGGTCCGGTGTTCCAGTGGTGGCAAATATCTCGTCGAACATGCTGAGCATGGCGGCCTTGCTCTGGCGGTCCGCCGATGCGTTGTAGCGGACGGCTGAAACCGATTTCAGGTTGTTGCCGGGATCGGTGAAGCCGTGCAGCACGCCGGAATAGATATGCATGTGGCAATCCGCGCCGGCAAAATCCATCTCTTCCAGAAAGGCGCGGACCTGCTTGGGCGGGACCAGCGGATCGGCTCGTCCGTGACAGACGAGGATTCGAGATTTGATCGTTCCCCGTTTGGCTGGCAAGGGAGTCGACAGCAGGCCGTGAAAACTCACCACCAGAGCGATATCTTCCCCGCCCCGCGCCATTTCAAGAACGATCTCGCCGCCCATACAATAGCCGATCGCGCCGATACGGCTGTTGGCGAGCTTTGAGCGCGTCCGCAATTCGTCCAGAGCACATCGGAACCGTTCCCGGTAATATTCCGCATCCTCACGCAGGGCGTCGGCAAGCTTGCGTGCCTCACGCATGTCGGTGACGGTGCCCTTGCCATAGAGGTCGCAGACCATGGCGCTGTAGCCCAGGGACGCCAGCCACCGGGCCCGATCAAACATCAGCTGGGTCGGACCTATGATCGTTGGCACGATCAGGATGCCGGCGCGCGGATAGCGGCTGGGCTGCGCCATATAGCCAGACAAGTTCACGTCACCGTGCTGGTAGGTGAACTGCTGGACCTCAATCGAGCTCATTCTTCGGGCAAGAACTCGGGGACGGACAGATAGCGCTCGCCGGTGTCATAGTTGAAGCCGAGAACCCTTGCGCCGTCGCCCAGTTCGGGCAGTTTCTGGGCAATGGCTGCCAGCGTCGCGCCGGAGGAAATGCCGACGAGCATCCCTTCTTCCTTCGCGGCTCTGAGCGCCATCGCCTTGGCATCGGCAGGCTCGACCTGGATCGCGCCATCAATGCTCTTGGTGTGCAGGTTGCCCGGAATGAAGCCGGCACCGATGCCCTGGATCGGGTGCGGGCCGGGCTGGCCGCCGCTGATTACCGGAGACGAGGTCGGTTCGACGGCATAGACTTTCAAATGGCTCCAATGCTCCTTGAGCACCTCTGCCACGCCGGTGATATGGCCGCCGGTGCCAACGCCGGTGATGATCGCGTCGAGCGGGTTGTCCTTGAAATCATTCAGAATTTCAATTGCAGTGGTGCGCTTGTGCACTTCGAAATTGGCAGGATTCTCGAATTGTTGCGGCATCCAGGATCCCGGTGTCTGGTCGACCAGTTCCTGCGCCCGCTCGATCGCGCCCTTCATCCCCTTTTCCTTGGGGCTGAGGTCAAAGGTCGCGCCATAGGCCAGCATCAGCCGACGGCGTTCGAGCGACATCGACTCGGGCATGACCAATACCAGCGTATAGCCCTTGACCGCGGCAACCATCGCGAGGCCGACGCCGGTATTGCCCGAGGTCGGCTCGATGATGGTCCCGCCGGGCTTGAGCGCGCCGGATTTCTCCGCAGCCTCGATCATTGCAAGGCCGATTCGGTCCTTGATCGATCCGCCCGGATTGGAACGTTCCGACTTGATCCAGACATTGGCATCACCGAACAGGCGTTGCATCTTGATATGCGGGGTGTTTCCGATGGTTTCGAGAATATTGTTGGCAATCATTATCCTGCACTCCTGTTTGTCTGTTCTTTTTCTGCCGGCTCCAGATCGTCCGGCGGATCAAAAGTCTTGGCAGCGCCCAACTGGGGGAACAGGCGCGACCATAATCCTGTTACCACTATAGCACCGGCTCCGCCGGCGACAATGGCGGCGACAGGGCCGACGAGAACGGCGAGGCCGCCGGACAGGGCATCGCCCAGTTCGTTGGAAGCGCTGATCGTCATCTGGCTGACTGCTCCGACCCGACCGCGCTTGGCATCGGGCGTGTGCAGCTGGATCAGCGAACTGCGGACGTAGACGCCGAACATGTCGGCGGCACCGCAAATCCCGAGGCAGGCCATCGACAGGTATAGATTGGTGCTGAGCCCGAAGCCGATGGTTCCGAGCCCGAAGATGGCCATTGCCGCGAGCATGCTGTTGCCGACATTCTTGCTGAGGGGAACGAAGGAGAAGATCACCGCCACAATCACCGCGCCGACGGCAGGCGAGGCGGCGAGCAGCGACAGGCCGATTTCACCGGCGTGCAAGATATCCCTGGCAAAGACCGGGATCATCGCGGTCGCGCCGGCCAGAAACATGACCAGAAGATCGAGCGTGATGGCACCGAGCACCAGCTTGTTGGACCAGACATAGGCGATGCCTTCGCTGACCTGTTGCCAAGGGCCTTTTGTCCTGTCCGTTTCCGGCCGCGGAACCGGTCCGATCAGGAAAATCGCCAGTGTGGCCAGCGCATAGAGAGCGGCGCAGACGAAATAGGGCAGGGCGGCATCGACCTTGTACAGCGGACCGGCCATGCCCGGGCCAGCGATGACGCCGACCTGCCAGGCGATGGTCGAAAGCGCGATGGCGCGCGGAATCGATGCCTTCGGGACCAGATTGGGTGCCAGCGAACTGATCGCCGGACCCAGGAAGGCGCGGCAGATACCGAGCAGCACTGCGATCACATAGATTGCCCAGAGCGTAATGCCGCCGGACGCGGTCATCAGCCCCAGAGCAAGCGCGATCAATGCCTGTGCGCCGAGAACGATGCGGGCAATCCAGCGTCGATCCATATGGTCGGCAACCCATCCGACCAAGGGGGTCAGGATGAACAGGGGCACGAATTGCAGCAGCCCGAGCAGCCCCAATATTCCGGCAGACGCACTGATTCCCATATCTTCGCGGGCCAGATTATAGGCCTGCCAGCCGAGGATGAGCATCATCGCGTTAAGCGCAAACATCGCTGCCAGTCGCGAGAACCAGAGGTAGCGATAATTGGCTATGGTGAAGGGATGTGGCGCGGAACTGATCACGCGATGACTGCTAGCGATTGACGGAACCTGCTGCAATCCCTTCGTTCGCTGGCGCAAAGAATCGGTGCAAAGCGGTTCGTCGAATAAGACTGGCCAAGCGACGGGCGACTGTGCCAGTCATCAGCACCGGCAGGTTAGAATGAAATATTCCCCAGGGAGACAGATATGAAGATTCGCAATTTGATGCTGGCGGTGTCGCTGGCTGCTTTGACGGTAACCGGTTGCAAGAAGGTTGAGGACGAACCGGTCGCGACGATGGAAATTGACAGCAGCAGCGTCTGGGGCAACTATCTCTCTACCTTTCTCGACAGCTATTTCCCGGTCAATCCGACCTTCGCCGTCTATCAGGGCAAGCATGAATTTGACGGCCAGCTGCCGGACTGGAGCGCGGAAGGCCTCAAGAAAATGATCGATGTCCGCAAGCAGGCGATCGCGGATGCGCAGGCGATCAAGGATAGCGATCTGAATGATGCGGAATGGTTCGAGCGGGACTATCTGGTCAATGTCATGCAGGGAGAACTGTTCTGGCTGGAAGATGCGGACTTCCCGCACAAGAACCCCGCCTATTATGTCGGCGCGCTAGACCCCAATGTCTATATTGCGCGGCCCTATGCCGATGCCGAGACGCGGATGAAGGCCTTCATCAAATATGCCCAGAATGTGCCGGTCGCTGTTGCGCAGATCGAGGAGAACCTGAAGCTGCCGCTGCCCGAAACCTTCGTCAAATACGGACAGGCCGGGTTCGGCGGTTTTGCCGACTATTTCACTGGCGATGCCAAGGCTGCTTTTGCCGAGGTCAAGGACTCCGAGCTCCAGCAGCAATTTGATGTTGCTGCCGCCGCTGCCGCCGCGGCAATGAAGGATCTGGCCGGCCATATCGGTTCGGTTCCGGCGACCAAGGACGGCTATGCGCTTGGAGCGGAGAATTTTGCCGGGATGATCAGCAAGACCGAGGGCGTCAATATCTCGCTCGCCGAGCTCGAGGCGATCGGCCGCGCCGATCTCAAGCGCAACCAGACGGCGCTGGCCAAGGCCTGTGGAACCTACGCGCCCGGCGCGAGCATCCCGGACTGTATGGCGAAAATGGGCAGCGACAAGCCGAAAGACGGTCCGGTCGAGGAAGCCCGGCGGCAATTGCCCAAGCTCCGCGCTTTTCTGATCGACAAGGATATCGTCTCGATACCGGGCACCGAGGAAGCGAAGGTCGAGGAGTCGCCGCCCTATAACCGGCAGAACAGCGCCTATATCGACATTCCCGGACCCTATGAAAAAGGCCTGCCGAGCGTCTATTATATCTCGCCGCCCGATCCGTCCTGGGATGAGGCCAAGCGGCAAGCCTATATCCCTGGCACCAAGGATCTTTTGTTCACTTCGGTGCACGAAGTCTGGCCCGGTCATTTCCTCAATTTCCTGCACAGCAACCGCGCCAAGTCGATCTTCGGCAAATTGTTCGTCGGCTATGCCTTTGCCGAGGGCTGGGCGCATTACACCGAGGAAATGATGTGGGAGGCCGGTCTCAACGACGGCGATGAGGAAACCCATATCGGGCAGCTGTCCAACGCGCTGCTGCGCGACTGCCGGTTCCTGTCTGCTATCGGCCTGCATTCGCAGGGTATGACCGTGGCCGACTCGAAGAAGATGTTCCTCGAGCAATGCTATCAGGACGAAGGCAATGCAGACCAGCAGGCGGCGCGCGGGACCTATGATCCGGCCTATCTCAACTATACGATGGGCAAGCTGATGATCCGCAAGCTGCGGGACGACTGGACCAGCGCCAATTTTGCCGAGCAAAAGGGGCAGGAAGGCGGGGCCATGGCCGGCTGGAAGGCGTTTCACGACGAATTCCTGAGCTATGGCGGGCCGCCGATTCCTATGGTGCGCAAAGCGATGATGAAGGAAGCCGAAGCGAAGGCGGTCTTTTGAGGCCCGGCGTCGCGGGCGCGCGGGATGGCTGGCGGCGCGGGCACCGGCGGCTGGTGATTAACATTGCTTTTTAACGGTCCCGGTTAATCTCTCCGCCGCCGTCGTACCGCTCCGGGACGACGCGATAATCGGCCATTTCTAGCGGCAAATCCATGGTAAATGCTCCCTTAACTTGTGGAGTTGGAATCATGGTCGAGAAAATAGCCTATCGGTTGAGCGCGACGGTGTTGCTGGCAGCGGCACTCGCGGTTTTGGCAATGCTGGTAATGGGCCTGACCCGCGCGGATGCCGGTAGCCCTGCCATGGAGACGAAGAGCACTGTGGCCGAGCAGGCTCCGGTCGAGCCGACAGTGCCTGCTCTGTCCGAAGCAGAACCGGTCGCGAGCGAACCCCGCGATATTGCCGAGAAGCTGCCGCTCAGCGATGCGTTCGTGGTCAAGCGCATCCTGCAGATCGACGAGCCGTTCGTGCATGGATATTACAAGTGGGATGACGAAGGTGTGCCGGATGGCGAGCTGGTTATCACCGTCGATCTGAAGGCCGAGAGTATTTCCGTATTCCGCGCCGGCTATGAAATCGGCGCGGCGGTGATCAGCTTTGGCGATTCCAAAAAGCCGACCCCGACCGGCGTCTTTCCGATCAGCCAGAAGAGCAAGGACCATGTCTCCAATATCTATGACGCGCCGATGCCCTATATGCTGCGTCTGACCAATGACGGCGTCGCCATCCATGCCTCGGACGTCAAATGGGGCTGGGGCACGCATGGCTGTATTGGTGTGCCGATGGAATTTGCCCGGCGATTGTTCGAGCAGGCCAAGCTGGGTGACCGGGTTATTGTGACCAACGGCAAGATGCTCGGTATGGGCGACGCGATCTTATAGGTTGGCACCCGGCGGGGCTGGTCGGTGAGAGCCTAAATCTCGACCGGTTTCTGATACTCGTTGATCGCCTCGAAGATTGTCGTCAGCGCGCCGCGCTCTGTTTCCGAGATTTCCGGGCGCCAGATTTCGAACAGCAGGATCACCCGCCGCCGGTCGCTGCGATTCCAGGCTTCATGTTCAAAACTGTCGTCGAAGATCAGCGCCTCGCCGTCCTGCCAGGGACGGGTTTCCGCACCGACCCGCAGGGCGCAATCCGGCGGCAGAATCAGGGGAATGTGACAGATCAGACGCGTATTGAGCATGCCGTAATGCGGCGCGATATGGGTGCCGGGCTCGAGAACCGAATAGAGCGCCATTGGCGACCTTTCCTCGATCACCGGAATCGGTGCTGCTGCCAGAGCTGCCATGGTTTTGGGACAATGGACTGAATTTTCGGTGATCTCGACTCCGTCTTTCCAGAAATAATGGGCACCCCAGCTGGGGTCGTCGAGCAGTGGATT
>CAWUKF010000102.1:0-8258 GCA_963922745.1 uncultured Sphingomonadales bacterium | reverse complement strand
ATTACGCCGTCCGACTTTAGGAACTGAACAGTCCTGAACGATCTGCTACCCGCATCACATCATCCATCAGCGCCGGGTTTGACATCAACCGCTTTAGCACCTCTCGCGGCGGCGTTGTTTCCGACAGGCCATATTGTTCGGCAAGCGCCTTCCACGCTCGTCGAGCCTCCGCTTTGTCCTTCAGCATCGCCGACGACAGAATATAGGTGAGTTCAAGCGCAGGCTCTTTTTCTAGCGACGAGGCCATATATTTGACTGACAAATCGCGAGCGGAGACGGCGTCGCCACGCTTGATCATTTGCAAGGCCACCGCCGCGGCGATGGTCGGGTCGGCATTGGAATCAGACTCGAGTGCGCGAGCGGCGTAGCCTTCGCCTTCGGGCATGTCGCAAGAAATCATGTACAGTCCGAGATATCCCGAAATTGCCGAATTAAGTGGATTGAGCGCGACAGCTTTCTGCCCCCATGCGACGCCGGTTGCACAATCCCCCGCGAAAAAGGCAGACTGCGCGATGGCGAAATTGGCGGCAGCACTATTGTGATCGAGTGCCTCTGCCCTGCGCGCGATAATCATTCCGAGGCCCTTCACGTCTTGGGAAGGCGCGGTTTGCTCTGCCAAATTGCGAGCAAGCGCGGCCATACTCAAGAGATAGGCATCCCGTGGGAAACGCCTCACCGATTTTTTCAGGCAATTGCGAAGGCGCTTCAGCTTCTCCTGTTCTCGATAGCGAATATAACGATCGAATTGCAGCAAGCAGGGATATCCGGCGGAAAAATCATCGCCTACCTTTGAGATTTCTGTCTGCAAAATTATCCCATAATTGCCCACCAGCGATACAATGGCCCTGTCCAGTTCCCGCCTCAAGACGGCTTCGTCGCTTGTGCCAATTTTCCTCGACCACAATATCTCGCCACTTTCCCGATCAAGCAGACGTAACTCGATTTCGTTCACTGAGGTATTCAAAAAGCGCATCCTGAGGAGATAGCCGGACTTTTCAGATGGACTGGCGTTGATGTAGAAAAATCGTATCCCGCCGAAACCGTTCAACCCGCGAACCAGATGATTGGCGATGGATTCGGAAAGCTCGTTTTCGCGAGGGTCGGCAGGCGTAGCTGGAAAATCCAGGGCAATTTTGGGATAGTCAACTTTATCGGCCAGTGACCCGGCATTGGGATCAGGCCAGAGAAGATAAGCCAGGACCGACGCCAGCATGACGAAAATCGCAAACCGAAAACCTGCAATATAACGTCTAGGCGAACGCGGCCGATCATCGCCTTTGATGTCCGGCGACTGGAATTCCGGCGTATGGCTGATGTCTTCGCCTTGGGTATCGACTGCCCTCGACTGGTCGATGGTATTGGTCGCAGCAGCCGGCTGTTGCACCAGGGGTTCCACGACGATCTCATATTGGTTCGGCGCAATCGTCAGTCGATTTTCGCCGCCCTTGCGCAAATAGAAATGGTCCAGCATTCGGCGCAATCGCCCCATCTGGACCCGTGGATAGCTGTCTGCCTGGGGATCGAAATCAGCATCTCTGCCAAGCCCATCTACAGCAATTGTATAGCTTTTTAACGGAACACTGTTTTCTGACAATCTATGGTCGACAAGGAACCGCAGAAGCTTGCACATAGTGGGGGAACGAGCGAATTCAGGGTCGCTCAACAACCGGTCGCGTTCCAGACACAATTGCAGGGCGGTCGCATTATCCATCCATTGATTACTGCCTTTCTCCCGATCGGCCTCAGCGGACACCACTTCCCGATGGAATCGTCGCCAGAACGCACATGTAACATATCGTAAAATATCGCGGCAATTGCAAATAGTTCTCGCGAACCAATATCGACAAAAACGCGCATTTCGGGCGAGGTACGGGATTACTCCAGCAGAGCCTAGCCGCCACCGGTCGACTCTCAGAAGCGCCTTGGGTCACGGACCCTGCGATCCGGCCCATCCTGCCGTTCTGCTCACATGAAGATTCTCTCGCTAAAGGAAGCGCGGGCCCGGAAGGTAAGTTCCTCATGGAGTACGGCACAGCTGCACAAGCTCCGCCTGATCAGAATTACCGGGCGGTTGAAGGAGCTCGACGGTTCCGGTCCATCGCCAGTGGGCTCAGGTGGCCCTTTCTCCCGCCGCCCGTTCTTCGGCAAAGGCGCTGAGGACTATCGAACCGATCGAAAGTTCTACATTGTCGGCATTTCTGATACTGACCCGGTAGAAGAACTTTGATGTCGCCTTGAATTGAGTCAGGGCTTCGGTCGCAGAATTCATCGTATCGATCAATATTTCCTTGCCGAGATCATCATGTCCAATGACCCGAAACGGCAGCGAGCCTGTCGGCAAATCGTCTAACTCCGCCCCCTCGTTTAGAACAGCAAGTTCGCCGGTATCAATCCGCGCTGCCCGGTAAAAGGTCGACAGCCATACCATCAAATCATCGAGCGGGAGCCGTTGCGAGAACACGATCCCGACCCGGTTTCCCGCTTGCCACCGAACGGTGCCATTTATATCCAGCAAATCCGGAACGGAAAGCCGCAAATTTTTGCCGATCTCGAATGTAAAATCGGTCGCAACGCAGATGCCGGCTGGCGAGATGTCCCGGATGTCGGCGTGGATCATGCGCGATCCCTGGTACAGATTGATCGGATGCTGCATCTCAATCCGTGGCAGGCGTGAAACCCGGCCGCGCTTGGTTTCAAATGGCTTCGTCAGGACCTTGGCAATGTCGACGGGAGAGAAGAACTCGACGCCTGCGAGCGCCTTCTTGCGCCAGCGGACTGTCCCTGCCAGTTGCTGGTCTTCCGTCAGCAAAGCCGTGATAGTGTCGCCCAGATCGAAGTTCGGGTGCACCTCCACCATCATTCCCGTCGCCGAGAGGTTTTTGATAAAACCCCAGCCTTCGCCCGACTTTGTCTGGATCTTTGCAAGCCGCAGCATCGCAATATGCCGATCCTGTTTCCTGCGGTCTTCATCCGGCTGCGCATTGGCCTTTGCCAAGGCGGCGATTGCACCAGATTCGATCATATTGTTCATCTATTTGACCTTCATTCTGTAATGGAGAGAAAACCGTTCATGCTGACCGTTTGTCGCCTGCAAAGCGCCTTGCGGTCGGAACCTGATATGCGTGACGTTGGCGTCGAAACCATCGGGATCGGCAACCGGGACATAGCCAAATGTCTCGCCACCATCGCTCGAAAATTCGATAGAATCGTCCAGACTGGACAGACCATCGAAGCTGAATGCCAGGCCACTGTCCTTGTCTTCGAATAGAGCTGGACCAACGCCAGGCCCTTCCAGATCACCTACAAAAAGCGAAAGATGTTCCGGTATCTTGTCACTGATCGCCAGCGAGGTAGCCGGCGTGCCGCGCTCGGTAGGCCCCGTTACGACGACGGAAAAATCGACGATTGTGCCGGGAACCGTCGCAAATGCGCCACCTTGTCCCGGCTGGTTTCCGGCGACGCTGCTCGACAGCGCGATGGCGATATTGTCGCCGGGCCCAGCATCCGCAAAGGCCGGCAGAGGAATTGCGACAAGCAAGCTGGCACTGAGACAGGAGAATAGGCCTCGCCGCAACACAGGGCGCCGGTCGTGTTCGGTTTCGCCAGCTTTGCCAGCCATATTTTTCGAATTGAATGTAGACATCATTTTTCCCTGTTGAAACTCATTCCCTGCGCTGCCGAGCCAAAATCGCGATCCTGATAAATTACATTCTGTTTCTCCTGTTTTCCGCTGAGACACGGAATCACTGCAGTTCAATCAGGCGGAGCTCGCAAGAGACGCCGGCGACGGGAGCGCTATCCGAGCCGACAAGGGCTTCACAGCTGCGGACGGTGGTACGGTGCAACACTGTGATCGGGGGATCACTGGCACCTGTTCCGGCCTTTCGCGGGGTTTCCATCGTAATTGGTTTGATAACGCGGGCGTTGGCGACAGCAGTGGCCCGTCCATTAGGCGTTCGTCCTGCACTGTCGGTGGCAAACGCTTCCGACTTCAGCGCAGGCAATATGCCAGCGACCATGGCACATAAAATGGATAATGGAGCAATGCTGGAATAGAGGACGGACCGAGGATATTCGGTCTTCCCGGTCCACGATGCTAAAATCACTGACTGCATAACGCTTCCCACAACTTGGTCGCAAGCTGGAGTCTTCCAGACGTCTGTCCAGAGGTGGAGCGGACAGAATGTCCGTCCGCTCCACCGGGAACAGTTGGTACGATATCGACCAGAATATCGCACCAGTGCAGGGGCAACCGTGGTGCTTAAATTGGGTTACCACAGGCTAAAAGCCGAATTGCCCCACTTGCCCAACATTGGTGCCAGAACTTTCCCGGGAAAAGCAGTTAGATACGGCTAAAGTAACAGCACGTTACGGTAGCATGCTATTAAAGCGCTGTTTAAAAACGATTTTTATTAGTGCCTAAAGGAAGCCCGGCGGGGATATTAACTATTTCGAAACAATGGTTAACAATATCCTTGCAATTTTTTACCCTAGTAAAACGCGATTTAGCGGCAAAAAATCAGATCTTCAGGAAACAGGTCACGCAGACCCTCATTAAATATGCCCATACTATATTGACGATATTCTGCAAAGCCCATTCACCACGCCACAATAGGAACAGCCGCAAGATCCGGACGCATCCAACGCCCCGGTTGCATAGTGATGAGATGATGCAGGAAGCGAATATCACGGTCTGCCAGCGATATGAGCTGTGAAGCTGTGCCCACCGCCTAGGACGCCTACGAATCCCGAGAGATTGCGGCCAGGATCGATTCAGCAAAATGGTGCAGCGTATCGTCGCGAGCGCCCATGATAACGATTCGGTCTCCCGGCCGTGCGATCTCGACGATCCTGTCCCCACATTCCTCTCTGCCAGCGATATGCTCTGCCTGGCCTCCGGCGACTATTATCGCCTCTACAATAGAATCGCTGCCCAGCGACCGGTCAACCGTGCCGCCGAAATAAACGGGGTCGCAAAGGATCACCCGGTCATCCTTTTCGAGACACTCCGAGAACACCACGGCCAGTTCTGCGCCCATTTTCCTGATCGGGCCGAAACCGTGCGGCTGGAAAAAGGCGATCACGCGACCCGGAAATGCCTTGAGCGTACGCAGCGTCGCAGCGATCTTTTCAGGGTTGTGACCGAAATCATCGATCACGGTGATCTCTCCTGCCGTTCCGACAATGTCAAAGCGGCGGGCAAGCCCGCGGAATGACCCGATTGCCGCGATCGCCGATTCCAGTGGCACGCCAGATGCGCAGCTAGCGGCGATGGCGGCTAGGGCATTGGCGATATTGTGCCGGCCCGGCACCTGTAATTGCACCGCAATGTCCTCCCCTTCGCTGCGCAACGTGAATCGGCTTCCAAGGGACTGTTCCTCGACTTGCACAGCCCGAAAATCGGATCCTTCCGAAAATCCGAAGCTGCTGCTTGCGTGCAGATTCAGAGGGTCAACCAGTGCAAGGGATTCCGGATCATCATGGTTCCAGATTGCGTGGCTGGATTTGGCGACGAAGTCCCCGAACAATATCCTCAGTTCAGCGAGGCTCTTATGATCGAGAGAAACATTGTTGAGCACTGCAATTTCGGGATCAAACAGGGCTATGGACCCGTCGCTTTCATCCACCTCGCTCACCATGATCTCGCCGGCACCGACTCGGGAACTGGCAAATGGCGCATCGGCGTCGACGAAATTTTTCATGACCGCGCCATTCATGATCGTGGGATCCCGACCTGCCCGGGTTAGGATCCAGCCGATCATTCCGGTGACGGTCGATTTGCCGCTGGTGCCTCCGACGGCAATGCTGCGCGACGCGGCATTGAAATGGTCCGCAAGCAATTCGGCACGAGTCATCCTCTTGCAACCCAAGGCATTTGCACGGGCCACGTCCGGAACCGTTTCCTCAATCGCAGCAGAAGCGATCAATATCTGGTTGCTATCAACCAGACCGCTGCCGTCTTGCTGGAACAAATCAATCCCCCGATCCTGCAGCCATCGAAACTTGTCTGCCAACCGCCCCTGGTCCAGAGCCCGGTCCGATCCCGCAACCCGGGCGCCCGCAGCTTTCACGATCATTGCCAGTGGCAGCATTCCGGAACCGCCGATTCCGCAAAAATAATAGGATTTGTCTTCACTCATTTTTTCGCGCTATTGCTTCTCTTCCGGTTTGGCAATGGCGCAAGGAACAATTTCCATCACCCCACATATTCGCATCGGCATTTGTGCGCCTTCCACACCATTCACGCGCGATGGAGCCGCGCGCGTCTCCGCGCTGGCAGCAGAGAGCCACCCCGAGGCGACGCTGATATTTGACGAGCAATGTTTCCTGGTTGATGGCCATTTTGCAGGAAGCGACGACCAGCGCGCATCCAGCTTTGTCGCAATGGCCAACGATCCGGCCATTGACGTCCTCTGGTTTGCCCGCGGCGGCTATGGGGCTGCGCGCATAGCGGAATCGGCCGTCGGGCAACTGGATGACAAAGCGAGATGCAAAACATATTTGGGATATAGCGATGCCGGCAATTTGCTCGGTGCCCTCTATCGCGCGGGCATCGGCTCGGTCGCCCACGGTCCGATGCCTTCCGATATTGGCAGGGAGAATGGTGAACTGGCTGTTCGCCGTGCCCTGGACTGGATCGTGCGGCGCTCAGCCGCAGCGCTGGAACCCGGCTTGGCCCGCGGACAAAAATATGCCGCGTTCAATCTCATGACGCTTGCCATGATGACGGGCACCAGGATCATGCCCGATTTGCGCGGCCATATTCTCATCGTCGAGGAAGTATCGGAATATCTTTACGCCTTTGATCGCGCCATGTTTCATCTGAGCAGCAATCTGGCGGCGCAGGGCCTGACCGGGCTGAAATTGGGCAATGTCGGGGATATCCCCGAGAATGACCGTCCCTTCGGTGAAAGCCCGGAACAAATTACCCGAAGATGGTGCGAGATCAACGAGATCGCTTATCTGGGGCGGTCGGCAATCGGCCATGATGCAGACAATCGAATCGTACCGTTCGGGCTGCTGGAACCCTGAGATATCATTCAGGGCCAGGACGATCGTGCCGCCTCAGGGTCGTACGTTCAGGAGGCTTTTTCGATCTGGTCGTTGTCCCTGCCATGTTCGAACTCCGGCACCAGCGATTTCAGCATCCTGACCGCCAGCTTGGGATCACGGCAATCGAGCAGATTCGCGGTCAGTTCATTCAACACGTCTGACTCAAGATAGGTTTCGTGCGCCTTCATTATACGTGGGTGCAAAGTCTTCTGCGGATCATTTCCGATGATCAGCTCTTCATAGAGCTTCTCGCCAGGGCGCAGTCCGACCTCGACGATTTCGATATCGCCGTCCGGATTGGCAGCGTTGCGTACGGTCAGTCCCGAAAGCCTGACCAGCGTCTCGGCCAGATCAAATATTTTGACCGACTTGCCCATGTCCAGAACGAAAACCTCACCCCCCTTGGCCATGCCGGCGGCCTGAATAACCAGCTGTGCTGCCTCGGGAATCGTCATGAAATAGCGTGTGACCTTGCGATCGGTAAGGGTCAGCGGACCACCTTGCTCGATTTGCTTGCGGAATAACGGTACCACGGAACCGCTCGAGCCCAGGACATTGCCGAACCGGACCATCGAGAAGGTGGTCTCTCCGGCGCTGTCGGCAAAATTCTGAATGATCTGTTCGGCAGCGCGTTTGGTGGCTCCCATAACATTGGTCGGTCGGACGGCCTTGTCCGTGCTGATCAGGATGAAGTCCTTGACGCGCGCAGCGGCGGCAGCGGCAGCCAGCGTCTGTGTCCCCAGTATATTGTTTTGAATCCCCTCAAGCGGGTTCGCCTCCACCAGCGGGACATGTTTGTAGGCCGCGGCATGAAAAACCGTGTCGGGTCGCCACATGGAGAAGATTTCCTGCAGCCTGTCCGCATCAATGACCGATCCCAGCATCGGGATCAGTTCCAGCTTTGCCCCAGTCTGAGTAGCTGCAAGCTTCTTCAGTTCCTTTTCAATCTCGTAGAGAGCGAATTCAGAAATTTCCAGCATGAGCAGCCGATGCGCTCCCGACCTTGCAATCTGTCGGCACAGCTCTCCCCCGATCGAGCCTCCGGCTCCGGTCACCAGCACGGTCTTGCCCACGATCGTCCGCCCGAACAGAAGTTCGTTCGGCAGAACCGGTTCGCGGCCAAGCAGATCTTCAATTTCCAGCTCGCGAATATCGCTGAAGGCGATCTTGCCGGATATTATTTCCTGCATGTTCGGCAAGGTTTG
>CAWUKF010000101.1:0-8261 GCA_963922745.1 uncultured Sphingomonadales bacterium | reverse complement strand
GCAGCCTGTTTGCCGGACAGGGCGATGGTGGCGGCGATGCGGTGGTCGGATCAACCGGCGCCAGCGATGCCGACAGCGGCTTTTTCCTCGTTCAGACCTCCGATGTCAGCCTCGTCAAGACCGCGACCGTGACTGATCCGTTCGGCGGCACCGAGCCGGTGCCCGGCGCGGTCATTCTCTACCAGCTGGTCGCGCCCACCACCGGCAGCGGCGATCTCGCCAACCTGTCGGTCCGCGACGATATTCCCGCCGACACCACCTACAAGGCCGAAAGCATCACGCTTGACGGCACGCCGCTCGGCGATGCCGCCGACGACGGCGATGCCGGTTCCTTCGACAGCGGTGCAATTGCGGTTGCTCTCGGCACCGTTCCGGGCGGGCAGACCCGCACCATCACCTTCCAGGTCACCATCGACTGATTGCAATCGGGGTATAGCAGAATGATAAAAGCCTTTTTTCTCGCGATCGCGCTGATCCTGCCAGGTACCGCCATGGCAGCCAATAATGTCAGCCTGTCCAGCGACGTGTTCGTCGAACGCAAGGTGGCCAAGCCGAACGGCACCACCGCCATCGTGCTGGAACAGCCCACGACCGTCGTCCCCGGCGACAAGCTGGTGTTCGTCGTCAATTACAAGAATGTCGGCCGTGCGCCGGCTACGGATTTCTCTGTCACCAATCCGCTCCCAAAAGCGGTGGCGTTCCAAGGAACGTCTGATGGCACGGAAATTGTCTCCATTGATGGAGGCAAAAACTGGGGACCACTTTCGTCCCTCTCTTATCAGGATGAAAATGGCGAGGTTCGTCCCGCCCTGATGACTGATGTAACCCATGTGAAATGGAAATTTAATCGTTCCCTTTCAGCAGGTTCGGGAGGGAAATTGGTTTTTCGCGGCACTGTCAAGTGACCGCAACCGTACCGGATTGCCGCGGGGTTAGGCAATCCAGATAAGTGAAACAGGAGACAGTTATGACCAGTATACTGAAACTTCTCGTTGCCACTAGTACCATTTCTGTAGCGGCGCTGGGTGCAAACCCGGCGTTCGCTGCAGATCTGGGCACTGATGCAGGAACGAGCATTACCAATAACGTAAGCGTGGCCTATAATGTGGGAGGCACCGCGCAGACTGCGGAAACCGACAGCGATGTGTTCGTCGTCGACCGCGAGGTGAACCTTGTCATTGCCAAGAGCGATGCGGTGAACAGCTCGGTCGCGCCGGGCTCGACCCAGCAAGCGGTGACCTACACGGTCAGCAACCAGACCAACGACACGATCGACGTGCTGCTGTCATCCCAGCAGCTCGGTACCGATGATTTCGATGTCACCGGCACGATCACCTATTATCTCGACAACGGCACCACCGCCGGCGTCTTTGATGGCGGTGACACGCTGATTACCTACATCGACAACCTGGCAGAGGACAGCAGCGTCACGATTCACGCCGTTGCCAACATCCCTACCGGGGTCGTCACCGGCGATCTCGCCGACATCGTGCTGATCGGCCAGGCCGCCAGCCATGGTGGCGCAGGACTGCCGGCAACCGGGGTCGGGGTGCAGGGTACTGCCTTCACTGACGATTCGGGCGATGTCGATGATCCGACCGTCGTGCAGAACGTCTTTGCCGATGGTGCCGGCAGCGGCACTTCCGACAATGCGGGCGACGGCTATCACAGCGCGACCGACACGTTCGAAGTAAGCGCTGCGGATATCACCGTGTCGAAAACCAGCAAGATATTGTGGGATCCGGTCAACGGCAGCACCATGCCGAAAGCGATCCCCGGGGCAATTGTCGAATATTGCATCGCGGTTGCCAACGCAACCGGTGGCGCAGATGCGACAGGGGTGGCCATCTCGGATACGATTCCGTCCAACCTGACCTATTACAGCAGCCTGGCCACCGGTCCGGCGACTGTACCGGCGGTGATTGGCGTTGTAACCGAAGGCACGGTCACTGGAGCCACCTGCAATGCGGATGGTGCCGGTACCGGCTCGCAGGCCGGCGGCGTCGTATCGGGCAATCTCGGCACCGTGGCTTCGGGCGCGACCGAGACCCTCATCTTCCGCGTCGTCGTGGACTAGGTAACCCGGAAATTGGCGGCAAACCGGTCCTTGGGCCGGCTTGCCGCCGATAATCCGGCTTTTGCCGTGAGGTTTTTCACCAATCTTTTCAGGCCACTTGGCCTGACCCTTGCTGCGTGCGCGCTTGCCGCGCCGGCAGCGACGGCGCTCGCTCAGCCCGAGTTTGCCGAGGAACAGCCGCAGGCGCCGGATTTTGCCATCAATCAGCCGCAGTCACTGCCGCTGATCAGCAACATCGCCCGGGCAGAATGGGATATTGGCAGCCAGCGGCAGCAGAAATCATCGAATCGCGTCGATATCCAGGTGGTTGCTCCGCCTCCAGACCCGGCTGAAATCACCACCTACCAGTTTGGCGACCCCGCGAATGCGGACAGGCTACCGATCCCCGGCACAATGTGCAGCGGTTCGAACGGTCCGGTACCCGTCGAACTGCACGGTGCCTTCTCCGGCACCTCCCTCACCCCCGCCTCGATCGTCCGGACCGACAAGATCCGTGCCGGCGCACCGCTGATCCTGTCCATCGTGGATCAGGCAAAGAACGGGGATCCCCTGGCGGTTGACCATTTTGACATCGTGCTGTGGACCGAATCCGGCGATCGGGAAATAATCACCGTCTCCGAAACCGGAGCCGACACCGGGCGGTTCGTCGGCATGATCAATACTGCCGCCATTCCGCCAAAGCCGGTGCCGGGCGACTGCGTGCTGTCGCTCAATCCCGGTGATGCCCCGGAAGTGATCATCGACGAGAACCTCGGTCGTTCGCTCGGCAAGGTAAAACTGGCCGTGCTGGTCGACCCTTTCGGCGAAACCTTTGACAGCGGTGACGGGACACCGATCTCGGGAACCCGGGTGACGCTGATCGACGCCGCAACAGGCCTGCCCGCCGAAGTGTTCGGCGACGATGGCGTTTCCGCCTTTCCGAGCACGGTCATCGCGGGCAGCAGCGTCACCGACAGCGGTGGCACCGTCTATGATTTTCCGGAGGGCTTCTACCGCTTTCCCTTTGCCCGCAAGGGCAGCTACCGGCTGCTTGTGGAACCGCCCTCGCCCTACAGCTTCGCTTCCGCCGCCACGCCGCAGCAGCTGGAAAGCCTGCGGCGGTCGGACGGCCTTCCCTTCACCATTGTCGACGGATCCTACGGCGGCATCATCGTGCTGGACGATCCGGCCCCGGTGCGCGTGGATGTGCCGCTCGACCGGCCCGGAGCGCCGCTCACCATCAGCAAGACCGCCTCTACCGCCAGCGCGTCGCCTGGCGATGCGGTGCAATATCGCATCACGGTGCAGAATAGCGATCCTGCTCGCAACACCGGCCAAATCACGATTTCCGATCAGCTGCCGCCGGCCATGCGGCTGAAAACCGGCACCGTCCGATACAACGGGACGCTGATTGCGCCGACGGTCGCTGCCAATGGACGGGATTTCCGGATCGAGGCACCACCTCTGCCCCCGTCGGGCAGCGCCCTGCTCACCTATATCGCGGAAGTCCGCCAGGACGCACAGCCCGGCGATGCCCTCAATATCGCTTCGGCCCGGGATGATCGCGGTACCAGCAGCCCGGTCGTCGACGCTGTGATTCGCATCGAACGCGACGGCATTTCCGAACGATTCACGCTCGTCGGCAGGGTTACCGACGGCGATTGCTCGGTTGATCCCCGCAAGGCCCCCGGCATCGGCGATGTGCGCGTGATGCTGCAGGACGGTACCTACACCGTCACCGACAGCGACGGTCGCTATCATTTCGAAGGGCTTCGGCCCGGTCTGCACGTGGTCCAGATCGACCCGTCGACCTTTCCCGCCGACCGGGCTCCCGTCGATTGCGCACAAAATACCCGCAGCGCCAGCAGCGCGATCTCGCGCTTTGTCGAAGGCCGGGGTGGCGCACTCAAGCGCGCTGACTTCCGGGCACAGACGGTTGCTCCGAGAGACGTCGAACGGCCTGAAAATTACCACCGGCCGGCAGTCTTGTCCGATCCCGAGGCAGCCGGCGCAGGTCGCGACTGGCTCGCCGGCGAGGAACCGGGCATCGGCTGGCTCTTCCCGGAAGAAGATCACAATCCTCGGGTGAAGGCGCTGCGCGTCGCGATCAAGCACGAGCCCGGCCAGACCGTCGAACTGTCCATCAACGGCAAGGCGGTCAATCCGCTTGCCTTTGACGGCACCAAGAAGAGTGCGGATGGCAGGGTCCGGGTGAGCACCTGGCGCGGCATCGAGATTGAAGAGCGAACCAACATATTGGAGGCGCGGGTCCTCGACCGTCAAGGCAAGCTGGTTCAGCAGCTGGAACGGAAAGTCCATTATGCCGGCAGCCCGCTCCACGCCGAACTGCTCCGCGACCGATCGATTCTGGTTGCCGATGGCGTTACCCGTCCGGTGATTGCGGTCCGGCTTACCGACCGGGACGGCAAACCGGCCAGACATGGCATGGTTGGCGATTTCTCGGTTCCTGCCCCTTATGCCCCGGCGATTGAAATCGATGCCCAGCAGGCCAACCAGCTCGCGGGACTGGAACGCGGCGGACCGGTCTGGCGCGTCCAGGGCGAAGAAGGCATCGCCTATATCGAACTGGCACCGACCACCGCGTCTGGCTCGCTCAGCATCTCCTTTCCCTTCCGGGATGGCGAAGTCGAACGGACCCAGCGCATCGCCACCTGGCTCGATCCGGGCAACCGCCCTTGGACCGTGGTCGGCTTTGCCGCCGGCACGATCGGTTTCAACACGCTCGACGAGCGGATCGAGGATCTCGCGGGTGAAGAAGACACACTCAATGTCGATGGCCGGATTGCGCTCTACGCGAAAGGCCGGGTCACCGGAAAATGGCTGATGACGCTGGCTTATGACAGCGACAAGCAGGAAGATGAAACCCGCTTTCAGGGCGTCATTGACCCCCGCCGCTATTACACGGTCTACGCAGATCGCAGCGAACAGCGTTATGACGCCGCATCGGTCCGCCGCCTCTATCTGAAGCTCGAAAGACCGCAATTTTATGCGCTGTTCGGCGATTATGAAACAGGGATAGACGAGCCTGTACTCGCTCGCTACCAGCGCGCTTTCAACGGCATCAAGGCTGAATATCGGAACGAGCAGGTGCATCTCAACGCCTTCGGCGCGGACTCGCCCAACCGGTTCCGTCGCGAAGAAATCCAGGGCAATGGCCTGTCCGGGCCCTACGCCCTGTCGGCCCGCGACATATTGGCCAACAGCGAACGCGTCACGCTGGAAACCCGCGACCGGTTCCGCTCTGACCGGATTGTGGAACGGCGCGAGCTGACCCGGCACATCGACTATGATATCGATTATCTCGCCGGCACGTTGCGCTTTCGCGAACCCATCCTGAGCCGCAGCAGCGGCCTCGATCCGCAGTTCATCATCGCCGAATATGAAGTCCTCGGCGTCGGCGACCGCAATCTCAACGCCGGTGGTCGCGCCACTTTCCAGAGCAGCGACGAGAAGATCAAGATCGGCGCAACCGCGGTGCACGACGAAAATGAAAGCGTGAAAACCGAAATGCTCGGGGTAGACCTGCGCTACCGGCCGAACCTCAGCACCGAAGTCCGGGCAGAGCTTGCCGTGACCGACAACGAGGCAAAGAGCGTCGCATCGGCGGGCACCGGACAGGCAGCAACAGCCTGGCTGGTTGAGGCCGAACATCACGGGTCAAAATTCGACCTGCTCGCCTATGTCCGGCGTCAGGCATCGGGCTATGGCCTCGGACAGCTGAACGCGGCGGAAAATGGTACTCGCAAATTCGGCATCGACGGACGGGTCCGCATCCGCGAGAATCTCTCGCTCGCGGTCACCAGCTATCAGGAAAATTTCCTGGCGACGGCTGCCCGCCGCCGGGCCGCAACGGCGGAACTGGAATATCGCACCGACGCAACCTCGTTTCGGGCGGGCATGGTCTATGCCAACGACCGGCTCTCCGACGGCACGGTCAACGAATCCACGCTGGTCCGGCTCGGCGCCACACAGCGGCTGTTTGGTGGCAAGCTGGAACTGGATGCGCAGACCGAATTCGCGCTGGGTGGCCAGGACGAAAGCATCGATTTCCCTGCCCGGCACAGCGTCTCCGCGCGCTATGCGGTGACCGAGGATATCAAGATCATCGGCACCTATGAAATTGCCGATGGCGAAAATATCGATGCCCGTACCGCTCGCATCGGCGTCGACGTCAGCCCATGGGATGGCGCGCGCATCGTCAGCAGCATGAACCAGCAGGAAATCACCGAATATGGCCCGCGCACCTTTGCCGCCTACGGCCTGACCCAGAGCATCCCGATCGGCGACAAATGGACGGTCGATTTCTCGCTGGACGGCAATGAAACGCTCGGCGGTTTCGACCGCAGCGATGTCGTCAATGACCAGCAGCCGGTCGCCTCCGGCGGGTTCCTCGGCAACAATGCGACGCTGACTGAAGATTTCATCGCCGTTACTGCCGGGGCCACCTATCGCAACGAAGACTGGAGCTGGACCAGCCGAGCCGAATATCGCGATGGCGACACCAGCAACCGCTACGGGCTGACCACCGCGCTGCTCCGGCAGATCGGCGAAGGCAGCGCGCTCGGCGCGCTCGCCAGCGTTTTCATCGCCAAGGACCAGACCGGCGTCAGCAGCCGCGTGATCGAAGCGGAAGCCAGCTGGGCGCATCGTCCCGTGGACAGCCAGTGGTCATGGCTCGAGAAACTGGAATTCCGTGAAGACCGGGTCCGCAACGCGGTCGCCGGCGCGGCCGGTCCGATCGGCGGCGCGCCGCTGCTGGTCGATGGCAATGTCACTTCGCGCCGGGTGATCAACAGCCTCAGCGTCAACTATACGCCGATCGGTGCCAGGGACGGCCTGTTCACCGAGACCGGTGAATATGCCTTCTTCTGGGGCAGCCGCTACGTGTTCGACCGGTTCGGCAACGACGATGTCGAGGGCTGGAGCAATGTCGTCGGGGCCGATGTCAAGTTCGACCTCTCCGACACGCTCGACGTCGGCGCGCAGGGCACCGCCCGCGTCGGCAACAATTTCGACAGCGTCGCCTATAGCGGTGGCCCGACCGTTGGTATCACCCCGTTCAAGAACGCCTATATCTCGATCGGCTACAATGTCGTCGGTTTCGCCGACCGCGACTTCGAGGAAAGCCGCTACACCCGCGACGGCCCGTTCATCACCTTCCGCCTGAAATTCGACCAGCAAAGCCTGGGCAGCCTGGGGCTATAAAAATCCTCCCCGCAGCCGGGGAGGATTTATCATGCATTTCCGTTTGAGGAGCCCTTCGAAGCTCAGGACAAAAGCATTTAGCCCAAGAGCCCCCTTCTCCCTCACGGAAGAAGGACGTTCTTCACTCCGCGAACAGCAGCACCGGCGTCTCGAGGAAATGTTTCAATGCCTGCACATAGCTGGCGGCGTCATAGCCATCGACCACGCGGTGATCGCAGGAGATAGACAGGTTCATCAGCTTGCGCGCATGGATCTCGCCATCAATGATCACTGGCCGCTCGACAATCTTGTTCGGTCCGATAATCGCAACCTCGGGCCGGTTGATCACCGGCGTCGTCGCGATCCCGCCCAACGGCCCGAGCGATGTCAGGGTCAGCGTCGATCCCGACAGGTCCGCCGCCTTTGCCGAACCATCACGGGCGGAAGCCGACAGCCGGCTGATCTCGGATGCCAGCTGCCAGATATTCATATCCTGGGCGTTCTTCAGCACCGGCACTATCAGCCCCTGGTCGGTCTGCGTCGCCATGCCGAGATGCACCGCACCGTGCCTGGTGATCACGCCCGCTTCATCGTCAAAAGTTGCATTCAACATGGGAAAATCGGGCAAGGATTTGCAAATTGCGGCAATGATCAGGGGCAAAATCGTCAGTTTCGGACGATCGCCGCGGTTGCTGTTGAGATCGGCGCGCATATCCTCGATCTCGGTCATGTCGATTTCGTCGACATAGGAGAAATGCGGAATATTCCGTTTCGATTCCGCCATATTCTGCGCAATCTTGCGGCGCAGGCCGATCACCTTGATCGTCTCGTCATCACGCTTGCGCGACGCGCCGGCGGGCCGATACCCCTGCCCCGACCCATAGTTCAGATAGGCATCGAGATCGCTGTGGCGGATATGCTCGCCATGCGCTTTCACCAGGCTCAGGTCGACCCCCAGATCGCGGGCGCGCTGGCGCACCGCCGGCGTGGCGAGCGGTTT
>CAWUKF010000100.1:0-8321 GCA_963922745.1 uncultured Sphingomonadales bacterium | reverse complement strand
GGCGAGGAAAGCGATCAAGATGAATCAACCCCGAAATTACGACTATATCATGGTTGGCGCGGGATCGGCGGGCTGCGTTCTGGCCAATCGACTGTCGGCCGATCCGGCTAGCCGGGTATTGCTGCTAGAAGCAGGGGCGGATGACGATTATTGGTCGATAGCTGTGCCCGGGGCCTATGCCTACACGCTCGATAACAGCAGCCTTTTGTGGCCCTATCAGACCCAGCCAATCGAACATAGCGGCGGTCGCAGCTTCGCCTATCCGCGCGGCAAGGTGCTGGGTGGTAGCGGTGCCCTCAACGGCCTGCTCTACGTTCGCGGTCAGGCCCGCGACTATGACGACTGGGCGGCCGCCGGCAATCCGGGATGGAGCTGGGCGGAGGTGTTGCCCTATTTCATGCGGTCGGAGAACAACGCGCGCGGTCCCGACCAGTGGCATGGAACGACCGGCCCTCTGCATGTCCAGCATCTTGCCGACATGGACGAGAAGAATCCCCTCAGCGAAGCATTTCTGGAAGCCGGCCAGCAAGCCGGACTGCCGTTGGCAGAGGATGTTAATCGCGGCGTCCAGGACGGCATTTCCTATTTTCAGATCAACACCAGGGACGGCACGCGGTGCAACACTGCTCGCTCCTTTTTGCGGGAAGCGCGAAAGAGATCCAATCTGACGGTCGAAACCCGGGCCTCGGTTCGCCAAATCATGATGGAGGGCAAGAAGGCCACCGGTGTGTGCTATTCGCAGCACGGCCAGATCAGGGAGGCATCGGCCAGCAAGGCCGTTATCTTGTCCGCCGGAGCCATTGCCAGCCCGCAGTTGCTGGAACTTTCCGGGATCGGCAATCCCTCCATCTTGCGGGAAAATGGAGTGGAACCGCTGCACAACCTGCCGGGAGTCGGCGAGAACCTGCAGGAACATTATATGGTGCCCTTCATGTGCCGGGCAAGCGAGCCGGTATCGATGAACGAGCAGGCAAGCGGCCTCCCCTTGCTCGGGCAATTGTTCAAATATGCAACGCTGCGCAAGGGCATCCTCGCCAACAGCGGATTTCATATTCAGGCCTATTTCAAGTCGCGCGAGGAGCTTGATCGCAACGACATGCAAATTCATTTCTTTCCCTTTACCGGGGAAACGGATCCCCGGAAGAAAAGGAAATTGGAGGACAAGCCGGGCTTCACCTTCATATTAACCCAGATGCGGCCGGAAAGCCGGGGCCATACGCATATCCAGAGCAACGATCCCGACGTCATGCCAGCTATTGATCCGGCATTTCTGACTGAGGAAGAGGATATCAGGGCGCATGTCGACGCTGTCCGGTTCGGTCGCCGGATATTGGCACAGCCTGCCATAGCGGCCCTGACGGAGGCCGAACTGGTTCCCGGACCGGAGGTGAGCAGCGAGGAAGAAATATCGAACTTTGTGCGATATGCTGGCAACTCGATGTATCACGGCTGTGGCACCTGCAAGATGGGGGGCGACGCGATGGCGGTCGTCGACAGTGGTTTGAAGGTGCACGGCATCGACAATCTCTTCGTCGCGGACGCCTCGATCATGCCACGAATCACGTCGGGCAACACCAATGCTCCCACCATCATGATCGCGGAAAAGGCAGCCGAAATGATTCTCTCGCGCAGCCGCTAACGCCAGGCGTTACCTCTGCTGGGAGACTGATGCAAAGTCAGCGCCAATTGCGATGTTCGCAGGCCGATCGATCTGATACACGGGACTGCGATGCCCAATCCCTCCGTCCATCCGCTGATATTCACCGATCTCGACGGCACTCTGCTGGATCATGACAGCTATTCTGCCGAACCGGCGGACATGCTGATCAAACAGATAACCGAGCGGGCGATTGGCACCGTCATTCCGATCACGAGCAAGACCAGAGCCGAGTTGCGGTCTCTGCAGGGCGTTCCAACCGCAAAGCTGATCAGTGTTACGGAAAATGGGTCGGTTATCCACGTTCCACAGGGGCACCCGTTTGAACGTGCGGGCGATCCGGAACATATTCTGCTGGGCACAGCTTATCCGGACATTCTCGCCGCTATCAACGCCCTGCCCCACCTAATCCGCCAGTATATCAGAGGCTTTTCCGACATGACGGATGCGGAGGTTTCCAAAGCGACGGGACTGGGGCTCGAAGCGGCGCGCCGTGCCCGGGACCGTGAAGCATCGGAGCCGTTTCTGTGGTCGGGCTTGGACCAGGACCTTGACGAACTCGGACTGCTCATGGCCGGAGCAAAAATCCGGATCCAGCGCGGCGGTCGGTTCTTTCATTTTACCGGTGATGCCAGCAAGGCGCAGGCAATGGCGATTGTGAAAAATGCCGCTTCCGATCGGCATCCCGACTCAGCATTCATCTCGATTGCCCTCGGAGATGGCCCCAATGATCTTGAGATGATTGAGGCGGCAGATATCGGCGTGATCATGCCGAACCCGGCCGGCGTACCCATTCGATCGGACAAGGCGCATGTCCGTATCGCCCCTGCCCCCGGCCCGAAAGGCTGGACGGTGGCTCTTCGGGAACTTTTTTCGGAAATGGGTATTATACTCCGGGAAAGCTGATTAGGCAGGTTGCTCGGAAACTGCAGGGATATCTATGGCCGACTTTCATCAGAATGGAATTATTTCGACGCTTCACAATCTCACCGACCGCAGCACGGTATCGCTGGAAGCGGATTTGATGGACTTCAGGTCCTCCAATCCCATGGCTCTGGTACTACCCAGCCTCTTTTCGGAACTTGAAGGGCCGGCCCTGGAACATATCGTCGACCAACTATGCGACATTCCCTATCTGCAGGACATCATTATCGGTCTTGACCGTGCGGACAAGGAGCAGTTCCAATATGCAAAGCGATATTTTTCTCGTCTGCCGCAGCGGCATCATATTCTCTGGAACAGCGGCCCGCGGCTGACCGCGCTGGATGAGGAGCTGAGCCAGCATGGCCTGTCGCCTGCGCAACCCGGAAAGGGTCGCAACGTATGGTTCTGTTTCGGCTATTTTCTGTCCGCGACCGATGCGCAGGTCGTGGGGCTGCACGATTGCGATATCCTCACCTATGATCGCGCGATGCTCGCGCGGCTCATGTATCCCGTCGCCAATCCGGCATTTCCCTATGTATTTTCAAAGGGCTATTACGCGCGGACCACCGAGGAAAAACTCAACGGACGAGTCGTGCGTTTGCTGATCGGGCCGTTGATGGCGGCACTCAAGAAAGTGTGCGAACCGAACGACTATGTCGTCTATCTCAACAGCTTTCGCTACGCGCTGGCCGGCGAGTTCGCCATGGGCAGAAACGTGGTAAAGAATCTCCGGATTCCATCCGATTGGGGCCTCGAAATAGGCGTGTTGTCCGAAGTCTGGCGCAACCAGTCCACCCAGGCGATCTGTCAGGTCGAGATAGCCGACAATTATGATCACAAGCATCAGGCGGTGTCACACGACAATCCGGAGGCGGGTCTGTCTAAAATGAGCATCGACATCACCAAGTCGATATTTCGCAAACTCGCTACCGACGGACAGATTTTCTCGCCCGGCTTGTTCCGGTCGCTGAAGGCGACCTATTTCCGGATCGCTCTCGACCGCATCGAGGCTCATCACAATGATGCGGTGATGAACGGATTGTCCCTGGATCGGCACGAGGAAGAGACGACCGTCGAGCTGTTCGCCCAGAATATCATGAAGGCCGGAGAAATGTTTCTTGAGTCGCCCAACGAAACCCCGTTCATGGCTAACTGGACCAGAATCAACAGTGCCATTCCCGACTTCATGGATCGATTCAAGCAGGCAGTCCTGCTCGACAACGAAGACTAGACGGTTGTCGGGGCTCCGTTGCTGATCCAGACGGTCTGGTAGGGCGACAGGGGAAAATAGCTTTCGATATCGACGATGATCTGACCGGATATCAGGTCCCACCAATTGTCGCCGGAAATCAGGTTGATATCGGCCAGCGCCAGCATCTTTTCTTCATTGGTGACATTGGTGATCGCAAAGATGCTCTGCTTTCTTTCGCGGCTCTGTCGCCAGAACCCGAACAGACCCTCCGGCAGAGCAAGCGTGAATTGCACGGCGTTGGGATGAAACGCCTGTTGCTTCTTCCGGATGTCAATGAGGGACAGGAAGCGTTCGAAAACCTGCGCCTCAACCGTAACCGGGTCTGCCAGCTTCGCATCGATTTCGTCATAATTCAGCTGTCGCCGGTTGATTGATCGGTTACGACCGGTGATGTTGACTTCCTCGTAGCCGTTCGGCGTCGCCAGCAGGCTGTGAATATAGATGGCAGGAATGCCTTCCAGCGCCAGCATGACAGCCATGGCCGCCATGAAACGGTCAATCTGATGATCATCCGGCCCGTGCATCGTCCCCTGCATCGCCTCGAAGAAGGATATGTTCATTTCGTAAGGCTTTTCCGTGCCGCCCGGTCCGCGCCGCATCGAAATCCTGCCGCCAAAGGTCTGTATTGCCGCCATCATCTGGTCGACCTCGCCCTGCGGCAGCACGCCTTCGGTCGGGCGCAGGCCGATACCGTCATGGCTGGCGGTGAAATTGAGATAGGTGCAGCCGGTCAGGGCGGGCGGATTGCTGCGCGTCAACCGCTTCAGATACAGCGCATTGCCGGTCAGCAGCGCGTGGGTCAGCAACGGCGGCAGCGAGAAATTGTAGATCACATGCGCTTCGTTCTGATTGCCGAAATAGGTCAGATTCTCGTGGTTGGGAATATTGGTTTCGGTGATGATGATCAGCGTTTCCACATGATGGTCCATCAGCGTCCGCAACAGCCGGATGATCTCGTGGGTCTCATCCAGGTTGATCGATGGCGTGCCGACTTTCTTCCAGAGGAATGCGACCGCATCGAGCCGGAAAATGCGAATTCCGTGGTCTATATAGGCTGCGATGATCTTTACGAATTCCAGCAATACGTCCGGATTGCCGAAATCGAAGTCCAGCTGGTCCGGGCTGAAGGTGCTCCAGACATGGAGATCGCCGCTCGCGGTGCGAAACGGTGTCAGCAATGGATGAGACCGCGGCCGCACAACCTGACCGAGATCGGCCGCCGGATCGACGGTGTAATAATAGTCCTTGCCCGGCGTTTCGTTTGAAAGGAATTGCTGGAACCACTCGGATTTGCTTGATCCGTGATTGATGACAAGATCAGCCATCAAACGATAATCCCCCGCGATCGCCTCGACATCGGACCATTCGCCAAGATTTTCATCGACCTGAAGATAGTCGATAACACTAAAGCCGTCATCGGAGCTGTAAGGGAAGAATGGCAGAATGTGCACCGCACCGATCGTCTGCCCGATATGGGCTTTCAAAAAGCGGTGCAGCGTCCGCAAAGGCCGCTCGTCCGCCGAGCGGATCGATCCGCCATAGGTGATCAGTGCTATGTCGGACTCGTCCCACAAATGCTTGTCGGCAATTTTTCGGCGCCGGATCATTTTGCTCTGGTCGGGCCAGAACAGGTCGACGATCTGTTCGGCCAGTGTTTCGCAGTCGTGATCGGGATAGACGACGCGCAAATGAGATGTGAGCCGTTGCAGCAGATGGTTGATAGTGGCGCGATCATTCATGATTGGGTCTCTAGCTCCAAAAAGCCGCTTGACCCCGATAGGATAATCGAGGCTTTATTGTGCAGTGCATAAAACAGCAAACTCCGATTCCACAAAAGCTTTTTTAAAAGACCTTTACGAACAGGCGCTCGCACCGGCCCTGCCGGAAAATGCGATGTCCCTGCAGACCTGGCCCAAAGTGGCCGGACGGATCTACGTCCTGTCGGTCGGCAAAGCGGCCACCCGGATGGTGGCAGCCATTCAGGGGCGACTTCCGGAACGGGCCGAAGGCCTGGTGGTGACCAGGAAGGGATATGTTCATCCGGGATTTGCCGCTGACCATATGCAGATCGTCGAGGCCTCGCATCCAGTGCCCGATGCCACCGGAGCAGAGGCTGCCCAAATCGCCCTAGAAGCAGCCGACGGGCTGGGGCCGGAAGATCTGCTTCTGGTCCTGATGTCCGGCGGTGCCAGTGCGCTACTGCCCGCTCCGGTCGCCGGCCTTTCTCTCGACCAGAAACAGGAAGTCACCCGGGCCCTGCTCCGCAGCGGTGCGCCGATCAGCGAGATGAATATTGTCCGCAAACATCTTTCCACGATCAAGGGCGGCCATCTTGCCGCGCGGGCATGGCCCGCCGCAACGCACATGATCGCGATCTCCGATATCCCCGGGGATGACATTGCCATGATAGGGTCGGGACCGACGGTGGCCGACCGTTCTACCTGTGCCGATGCCCTCGCAATCGTCAGCAAATACCGGATCGCCCTGCCGGCGCAGATCCGCACCAAGCTGGAAAACGGATCGCTGGAAACACCGAGACCGGGCGATCCGCAAATGCGGCGTACGAGCGCGGAAATTTGCGCCAGACCTGCCGACATGTGCGCCGCAGCGGCGGAAGCAGCCGCCAGGTCAGGCTATGAAGTGGTCATGCTTGGCGACGCATTGGAGGGCGATGCAGCAGAACTGGGACGGGACCATGCCCTCCGGGCTCTTGCCTGCAAGAAGGCCGGACGCAAGGTGGCCCTGATTTCCGGTGGTGAAGCCACGGTCGCTGTTCGCAACCCGGACGGCCGCGGCGGTCGCTGCACCGCCTATCTCTTGTCCTGTGCCCTAACGCTGGCTGGCGAGCCCGATATCTGCGGACTTGCTGCAGACAGTGATGGCATCGATGGCTCGGAAGACAATGCCGGTGCCTTTCTCTGGCCAGGCGTGGTGAAGGACATGGGCGGCCCGGACGTTGCCCGCGAGATGCTCGAGTGCGACAACAGCTATCTTGCCTTCGAAAAGGCCAATGGGCTGCTGATAACTGGTCCTTCCGGTACCAATGTCAACGACCTCAGGATATTACTTGTGCGATGAAACGCGAGCCTTCGGGCTATCGCCAGGCTTTGCTGTTCATCAGCCCGAACAATGTCAGGCCGACAGCCGTGCTTCTTCCGATCCGTCGATCATCCAGTCCGATTCAAACAGCTCAGTGGTCAGAGGCTTGGAGATATACCAGCCCTGCCCGATATCGCAGCCATATCGGGTCAGCAGTTCCAGGCACGGCTGATCCTCGATTCCCTCGGCCACGATCTTCAATCCCAGGTCATGAGCCATCTTGATGGTAGATTTTACCATCACCCGATTGGCATTGTCGGTGGTCATCGTTTTGACAAAGCTTTGATCCAGCTTGATTTCGCTCACCGGCAGACGCTGCAAATAGCTGAGGGTCGACTGGCCCGTTCCGTAATCGTCGATGGAAATGCGAATGCCCGAATTCCCGATCAATTCGAGCGCCGCTATGGATTGATTGGGGTCCGTCAGGGCCGCCGTCTCGGTGACCTCGAAGACGATCTGCGAATTTTCGACCGGGGCTATGTCAACCATTTCGACGGCCCGCCGGACGAAGTCTTGTTCACCAAGCAATTTGGCAGAAATATTCACCGAACAGGTCAGCCCGGGCCGCCACTGGTTCCAACGGGTCAGATCGTTGAGTGCCCGCTGCAAAACATGGAAGGTCAGCCCGTCGATCCGCCCTGCCTTCTCGAGCATGGGAATGAATATCTCCGGACTGATCATGCCGCGCTCGGGATGGTTCCAGCGAACCAGCGCCTCGGCGCCATTGAGTCGGCTCGCCGAAAGGTCCCATTTTGGCTGATAGACGACACCCAGATTGCCGTCTTCTATCGCCTGGTCCAGTTCCACCAGCAAATCATGCTTCTGCTCGATGGCATGATCAAATTCGGCGTCATGCCATGCCCATTTCGTTCCCGAGGCGAGCGCCTGTTCCGAGGCGATTTTCGACTCGTCCACCGAGGCCTGACTGATTCCGTAGGTTGCATCGATCTTGATCTTGGTACCGCCCGCCATCACCGGTGCTTGCAGTAACGCCGCCGCGGTCGCGAAATGGCCGGGAATGTCGCCAGCATATTCGGGCTTAACAATCCATGCGACCATATCGAAGTCGACGTGATACAGGCACTCGTCGCGGGCGAGGAACTTCAGGCGGCTGGCCAGATTCTCGAACAGGTTACGGCGCGTATTCCGGTTCGTTACCGCCAGCAATTCCCGGAAATCAGCAAGTCGCGCCGTAGCAATGAAACCGGAACCGTTCTTCTCCACATCTTTCAGCAGAGCCGCTTCGTTCCGCAACCCGCTCATCTCGTGGACATATTGGCTGGTTTTCAACGCCGTCGAAGTGGTCAGGAATTTCTGCGCCAAGATATAGACCGATAGGAAACAGAAAGCCGGAACACTCGAAAAGGTGAAAAGATTTAAATATTCCCC
>CAWUKF010000099.1:0-8343 GCA_963922745.1 uncultured Sphingomonadales bacterium | reverse complement strand
CTGGAGCGGGTGAAGGGAATCGAACCCTCGTCGTAAGCTTGGAAGGCTTCTGCTCTACCATTGAGCTACACCCGCATTTCCGGATCGACCGGATGGGCCGCTATTGCCACCGCTTTGCTGGCTCGTCAATCAGGAAAGGACGGGATTCGCGTTGTTCCCGGGTGCTGGACGGCAAACCAGCGGGCAACCGACTGCTGCTCGGCCTCGGTCATGTGCAGACCCAGTTTTGACCGCCGCCAGAGAACGTCATCTGCAGTGCGGGCAAATTCCCGATCGATCAGCCAGCGCAGTTCGATTTCATACAGGCCGGCACCGAATGCCTGCCCCATATCCGCGATCGTGGTTATTCCGGTCAGCATGGTCGCCGTCTCGGTGCCATAGGCCCGGACCAGCCTGTGCAAAATCGAACCGGAGAGAAACGGCCACTGGCCGGCATAGCGCGTCACCAGAGCCCCAAACCCGCCGGGCGTAAAATCACCTCCCGGAAGATGGGCCTTTTTGGTCCAGTCATCGCCATCTATGTCCAGCGCATCAGACAAGGTTCGCATCGCCTGCAGCGCAAGCACCCGATAGGTCGTGATCTTGCCGCCAAAGATCGACAGGACCGGCGCGCCGCCTGTATGATCATAGTCGAAGACAAAGTCGCGTGTCACCGTTGCGGCGCTGCGACTATGGTCGTCGAACAAGGGCCGGACGCCCGAATAGGTCCACTGGATATCCTCCGGGGTCACCGGATCTTCGAAATATTCGCTCGCCGCTTCGCAGAGATAGGCAATTTCTCCCTCGCTGATCTTTGCCGGACCTTCGGCATAGCTCCAGGGTTCGTCGGTGGTGCCGATCAGCGTATGCTCCGCTTCATAGGGAATGGCAAAAATGATCCTGCCGTCGCGGTTCTGGAAAATATAGCTGTGGTCACCTTCATATTTGCGTTTCACGACAATATGGCTGCCCTTGACCAGTCTTAGCTTCGCTGCATGGCTGCTGCGATCGTACAAGGCTGTGACCGGATCAACCCAGGGACCGGCGGCATTGACCAGCACCTTAGCCTGTTCTGTCACCGCCTCGCCGTTCCGGCGGATCTGCAAATCCCAGTGATCGCTGCCACGATCCAGTCCGGTACATTCTGCTCGGGTCCTTATCTCGGCCCCACGCTCAGCTGCGTCGCGAGCAGTAAGCGAAACCAGTCGGGCATCCTCCACCCAGCAATCGGAATAGGCAAAAGCTTTTTTCAGGCGTTTTTGCAGGGGATCGCCGCGCGCATCCCTGCGCAGGTCTAGACCTTTCGTGCCCGGCAGAATATCGCGGCCGCCAAGATGATCGTAGAGAAAAAGGCCAAGGCGCAAAAGCCAGGCTGGACGCATGCCTTCATCGACCGGCAGCACGAAACGCATTGGCCAGATGATATGGGGTGCGGCGCGCAACAGCACTTCGCGTTCCTTGAGCGCCTTGCGCACCAGGTTGAATTCATAATGTTCGAGATAGCGCAAGCCGCCGTGGACCAGCTTGGTGCTGGCCGACGATGTATGGGAGGCCAGATCGTCACGTTCGACCAGCAGGACCTTCAACCCCCTGCCCGCTGCATCGCGCGCAATTCCGACGCCATTTATGCCGCCGCCAATTATGGCCAGATCATACATGGCCGCTGTCATAAAGTACCCTGCGATTAGCGCAATGCTGCATCGCAATATAAATGGCTTTCGCTTGCCTTTTGAAGGCGAGCTTTTAGCGTGGTTCCAGGCAACAGGAACCGGTACGGGCAGATCATATGGCGCAAAATATATTGGTTATTGACGAAGGCACGACCTCCACCCGCGCGATGCTGTTCGACCGGCACGGCAAGCTGCATGGATCGCAGCAGGAGGCATTGCAGCAATATTACCCGGCGCCGGGCCTCGTCGAGCATGATGCCGCGGAAATCTGGGACAAGACCCTGCGCTGTTGCCAGAAAATGATCGAAAAGGCCGGAGGTGCGGACAAGATCGCCGCGATCGGTATCACCAATCAGCGGGAGACCGTGGTTGCCTGGGACAAGCGCAGCGGCGAGCCGCTGGCGCGGGCGATTGTCTGGCAGGATCGACGGACGGCGGAAAAATGTGACTTGCTCAAATCCGAGGGTCGGGAACCGTCGGTTCAGGCGAAAACCGGGTTGCTGCTCGACCCCTATTTTTCCGGCAGCAAGATCGGCTGGATGCTGGAGAACTGGCCCGAGGTCCGGGCCGCCGGCGACAATCTCGCATTCGGCACGATCGAATCCTACCTGATCTACCGGCTGACCGGCGGCCAGCATGTGACCGATGCCAGCAACGCGAGCCGAACCATGCTGATGGCACTGGATGGCGACGACTGGGACGACGAACTGCTGGCGATGTTCGATATACCGAAACAGGCGCTGCCACGGATCGTCGACTGCGCTGGTGACATCGGGCATACCGCTGCCAACTTGTTCGGCGGCGCGATCCCGATTAGCGGGTCGGCCGGTGACCAGCAGGCGGCTACCATCGGCCAGGCCTGCCTTTCGGTCGGCGAGACCAAGGCGACCTTCGGCACGGGAGCTTTTATCCTGTCCAATAGCGGCGATACCGCGCCTCGGTCCGAGAACCGGCTACTGTCGACCGTGCTGTACCAGCATGGCGGCAAACGGGTCTACGCACTGGAAGGATCGGTGTTTGTGGCTGGCAGCCTGATGCAATGGCTGCGTGACGATATCGGCTTGCTCCAGTTCGCTGGCGAGAGCGAGGAACTGGCACGGTCGGTCGCGGATAATGGCGGCGTCTATCTGGTTCCTGCCCTGTCGGGTCTCGGCGCGCCGCACTGGCGGGCCGATGCTACCGCCAGCATCTTCGGGCTGAACTTCTCAACGAAGAAGGCGCATATCGCCCGAGCTGCGCTGGAATCCATGGCCTATCAGTGTCACGATCTGAAAACCGCCTTTTCTGCCGACGGCGTCGACTGGGAGAAGCTGCGGATCGATGGCGGGATGGTCGCCAATGACTGGATGGTGCAGGATCTGGCGGATATCCTCGACATCACCGTCGAGCGCCCGGCATTTTTCGAGACCACCGCACTGGGTGCTGCCATGCTGGCAGCGGTCGGGGTTGGCCTGTATCCGTCCCTCGACGCAGCCTCGGTGATGATATCGGACCTCGATGTCTACGAACCGGACATTGATCCCGCGATCAGGAGCGGCAGGCTGGCCGGATGGCGGACGGCGATTGACGCAGTCCTCGCCCGCTAGATTCCAGCCGGACATAAAAAAGCCCGCACGAAGCGGGCTTTTTATCTTCTCACCGGCGACTTAACGCTACGCCGCTTTCTTTTTCTTCTCGGCCTTCACGTCCGCCCAGATGGTCTGGTATGACAGATAGGCGAGGATCGTCGCGATCAGCAGGAAGGCAAGAACCGCCCAGCCAGCCTGGTGACGGGCTTCCAGCTTGGGTTCCGCGGTCCAGATCAGGAAAGCGGATACATCCTTGGCCATCTGCTCGATGGTGGCCTTGGTGCCATCGGAATAGCTGACCTGATCATCGACCGTGAGCGGTGGAGCCATCGCCAGATTCAGGTTGGCGAAATAAGGGTTATAATGCAGTCCCGGTCCAGGCCGATTGGCTTCAGGCAGATTGGCTGGCGGATCGGTATATCCGGTCAGCAGCGAATCGATATAGGGCGCCCCACCTTCGCGGGCTTTGGTCATCAGCGACAGGTCGGGTGGAATGGCATTGTTGTTGGCCGCACGCGCCGCAACATCATTGGCGAATGGCTTGGGGAACTTGTCCGCAGGCAGGCCGGGACGGGTGGTCATTTCACCGGTGTTCGGATCAACATCAGGCACGCCGATCGACCAGTTGGCGGCAATTGCCTTCACTTCGTCTTCGTTATAGCCGATCTCTTCAAGATTGCGGAACGCGACCAGACGCAGGGAATGGCAGGCCGAGCAGACTTCCTTGTAGACCTGGAAGCCGCGCTGCAGCTGCTGCCGGTCAAATTTGCCCAGCGGACCATCCGAGGCATAGGATATCTCTTTCGGTTCCTTGTGGAACTCGTGCTCCGCCGTAGGCGCAGGCGGGTTCGACACATATTCAACTGCCCCCATGCCGAATGAGACTAGCAGCCAGCCCGAAAAGAACAGGCCAATCAAGATTCCAATAATTCTTACCATTGCGACAGGTCCCTGTTTCTTAGCTGGCAGTTGTGAGTGGCTTGCCGGTTACCGATTCCGTAATACTGGTCGGCAAGGGCTCAGGCTTTTCCAAGCGAGACAACAGCGGCAAAATGATGAGGAAGTGAGCGAAATAATAAGCGGCAGCGAACTGGCTGATCATCACGAACGGTTCCTCGGCAGGTGCGCCACCGCAATATCCCAGCACCAGAACGTCGACGACCAGAATGCCGAAGAAGATCTTGAACTTGGGCCGGAACAGGCCGGAGCGAACCGGTGACCGATCCAGCCACGGCAGGAAGAACCAGACGAGGATGGCGGAGAACATGGCCAGCACGCCAAGCAGCTTGGCCGGGATGAACAGGAAGTCCACCGTGAAGGCGCGCAGGATCGCATACCAGGGCCAGAAATACCATTCGGGAACGATATGGGCCGGGGTCGAAAGCGGGTTGGCCGGGATATAGTTGTCCGCATGGCCAAGCGCGTTGGGCAGGAAGAACATCAGGATCGTGAAGAAAATCAGCGCAACACCGAGCGTCCAGCCATCCTTCGCCGTATAATAAGGGTGGAAAGGAACGGTATCCTGTGGCCCTTTCACGTCGACGCCGGTCGGATTGTTCGATCCCGGAATATGCAGCGCCCAGATGTGCATGATGATCACGCCAGCGATGACGAACGGCAGCAGATAGTGCAGCGAGAAGAAGCGGTTCAGGGCTGCGTTGTCTGGCGCAAAGCCGCCAAGCAGCAGTTCCTGGATCGGTTTGCCGACCAGCGGGATCGCCTCGAACAGGCCGGTAATTACCTTGGCACCCCAGAAGCTCATCTGGCCCCATGGCAAGACATAGCCCATGAACGCGGTTGCCATCGCAAGCAGATAGATGACCACGCCGAGCAGCCAGATCATTTCCCGCGGCGCCTTGTAGGAACCGTAGAAAAGGCCGCGGCCGATATGGAGATAGATGGCAATGAAGAAGAAGCTAGCACCGTTGGCGTGGGCATAGCGGATCATCCAGCCGCTGTTGACGTCGCGCATGATATGCTCGACCGAGTCAAAGGCGATATTGGCGTTGGCGGCATAGTGCATCGCCAGGATGATGCCGGTTACGATCTGCACGACCAGGAAAATCCCGGCCAGCGAACCGAAGTTCCACATGTAGTTCAGGTTGCGCGGCGTAGGATAGCCCGCGCCGAGACTGTTATAGACCAGCCGTGGAAGCGGAAGTTTCTCGTCCATCCACTGACCAAATTCGGTTGTTGGCGTATATTGTTTTGCCCAAGGAAAGCTCATGTTTCTCTGTCCTCTAGCCGATTTTCACGACGGTATCTGATTGGAAATCATATTCTGGCACGTCCAGATTTCTTGGCGCCGGGCCTTTACGGATGCGAGCAGCCGTATCGTAGCTCGAACCGTGGCATGGACAGAAATAGCCGCCAAACTCACCCTTGTTTTCGCCTTCCGCGGCACCAAGCGGCACGCAGCCGAGATGCGTACAAACGCCCAAGGTGATCAACCAGTTTTCCTTGCCGACCTTGGTCCGTTCGGCCAGCGTCTGGGGATCGCGCAAGGTGGAGATATCGACCGCATTGGCCTCGCCAATTTCCTTGTCGGTCAGGTTACGGACGAACACAGGCTGCTTGCGCCAAAGAATTTTGATCGCCTGCCCCCGATCGATCGCCGAAACATCGACTTCCACCGATGCAAGCGCGAGCACGTCGGCGCTCGGGTTCATCTGGTTAACCAGCGGGAAGACCGTGGCAACCGCCCCAGCACCCGCGAAGCTCACCGCTGCGATATTGATAAAGTCCCGGCGGCGAACGCCGCTTTCTTCTGCGACTGCCGTATCAGCTGTTTCAACCGTTGCCATGCAAACAAGCCCTATAGAATAGTTATGACCCCCGACTGCCCGAACATAGATGCTGTTTTGCAACAGCCTGAACCGGCAGTGATTTGCGCGCCTGATAGCCGCGAAGGATAGGGTTTGCCAACAGGGAATTTTAGATTGACCAAACATTCAGTTGTCGGTCATGGTGCCCGGTGCATGAGGATAGCATTGTATCAGCCGGAAATAGCCGGAAATTTGGGAACGATATTAAGGACTTGTGCCTGCCTTGACGTCTCCGTGGACATCATCGAACCTTGTGGATTTCCGTTCAGCGACCGCAGTCTGAAGCGGGCTGGCATGGATTATTTCGAACATGTCCGATATGTCCGCCATGCCGACTGGGATGCTTTCCGTGCAGCGGTTGATTCCCGCAACGCCAGGATTATTCTGCTGTCCAGCAGGGCCGACCAGCCGTATTACGGATTCGCATATCGGAACGATGATATTCTGTTGTTCGGATCGGAAGGATCAGGAGTTCCCCTGAGTGTACAGCAGCAGTGCGACGACCGTATCACGATCCCGATGCAGCCCGGCATGCGCAGCTTGAATCTCGCAGTATCGGCTGGCATGGCCCTCGGTGAAGCCCTAAGACAAACAGGACAATTTCCGGAATGACGAAACAATTGGATGATCAGCAACAAAACGCGCAAACTTGGTTCAAGCAATTGCGCGACGATATATGTGCAGAATTCGAAAAAATCGAAGCGGAAGCCGGCAGCGATGCCAAGTTCGACTATATTCCCTGGGATCGCGAGAATCCGGATGGAAGCCCCGGGGGCGGTGGCGTACAGGGCCTGATGAAGGGGAAGATATTCGAAAAGGTCGGGGTCAATATATCCACCGTCGATGGTAGTTTCAGCGAAGAATTTCAGGCCCAGATCAACGGCGCGGAAGAGGATCCCCGCTTCTTCGCCACCGGTGTCAGTCTGGTCGCTCACATGGCCAATCCCCACGTCCCGAACGTCCATATGAACACCCGATTCCTGTGCACCACCAAGCGCTGGTTCGGCGGTGGTGCCGATCTCAATCCCGCGATCCCTTACGAAGAGGACACCGAGGCTTTCCACGCACGGCTGCGTTCCGCCTGCGCGCCGCACAGTCCGGAATATTATCCCCGCTTCAAGAAATGGGCCGACGATTATTTCTATATTCCCCACCGGAAGGTGCACCGGGGCGTCGGCGGCATATTCTATGATCATCTCGAGCTGAACACCGAGCCGGATTTTGACCGGCATTTCGCTTTTACCCAGGATGTTGGACGGGCCTTTCTGGATGTCTTCCCCAAGCTGGTACGCAAGCGCATGAAAAGCGAGTGGAGCGAGGCGGACAAGCAGCGGCAACTCGAATGGCGCGGTCGCTACGCCGAATTCAATCTGGTCTATGACCGGGGCACGACCTTCGGGCTCAAGACCGGCGGCAATGTCGACGCGATCCTGATGAGCCTCCCGCCCGAGGCAAAATGGGTCTGACAGAGGCGACCGAGCGCCTCCAGGAGGTGCCCCGGGGGCATGTTGCGACGATCGTGACACATCTGGAGATGCTGGAAAAGCCGGTGCTGCCGACGGCCAGTTCAGATCTTGTCGTAGAAGGCTGGTCCGCGCCTTCCGCTTCGGACTATCGCGCGCTTTTCCGACAGGTCGGCGAGCCGTGGCTGTGGATATCGCGGCTGTTGATGGAGACGGACGAGCTCATAGCCACTCTCCACGACCCGGCAGTGGAAATCTCGCTCATAAAAGATGGTGATCTCCAGGTCGGCTTTATCGAACTGGATTTTCGTCAACCGGGTGAATGCGAAGTCGGTTTTTTCGGGCTGATCCCCGAATATAATGGCAAGGGCCACGGGCGCTGGATGATGAATCAGGCGCTGGAGCTGGCGTGGCGAGACGGAATCAAGCGCGTATGGCTCCACACCTGCACCCAGGACTCGCCACGCGCCCTGCCCTTCTACCAGCGCTGCGGCTTTCAGATTTTCCGGCAGCAGACCGGCCAGATGAGGGATCCGCGGCTGACCGGGCATCTGCCCCGAACAGCCGCGCCGCACGTTCCGATCCTCAGTTGAATATTTCCCCGACGGTCCTGTTGCTGCCGGTAAACTCAATGTAGATCGAGTTGATCGCGGAGGCGATAACCAGCTGAAAAGCCGTACCGGTCAGCGCTGCGACAAGATTTTCGACAAAAGGCCAGCCAGTGCCACCGGTCGCCAAGCCGGTGATGACGCCAATTACCGCTCCCACCACACCCACGGTGATCATGCCGACAATGGCGATAATCAGCATGAACAGTAAAATTGAAAAACCGTTGTTT